>JAXJTP010000020.1:0-38249 GCA_036309525.1 Acutalibacteraceae bacterium
ATTATACTGATACCCGTTTAAACAATAGACAGCTTGTCAGCAAATTTTACTCGGCAATCTATTCTACTATTCAAACAGGTATCAGCATTAATACTAGGTCGTATCTGAAAACTCAAAACAACTGTCTATTTCTACTAATACTGGCAATTTCTTCCCGAAAAATACTCGAAATACGTCAGTATTTCTCCGTTTTTTCGCTCGAACTTGCCTCGTATTAGCGAAATATTCAGTAATTTTTCTATTTTCAGATACTCCCTAAAGCAATCTACTTTTTTAATGATTTAGATTCCATTTCACTAATAGCCTTGTTAATCAAAATAACATCTACTAATGTGTATTTACCGTCGTTGTTCACGTCAGATTTAATTTGCAAATAGTTATCCTTCATATCTGGCTCTATACCTAAAACCTGTTTTTTAGCTATCGATAAATCTGTACGCAAAGCCTTAGAATCGTTTTCATTATCCTTGCCTAATGCCTTGTCTTCTTTCTGAAACTCATTATAAATAGCCACATAATCAGATTGAATTGTGATATTTTCTAAATCTATTACAGCATTTTCAAGCCTTGTAAACACCTCAACCTCACCTGGCTTTTGCACCTTAAAGGTAATTGTAGCAACACGACAACCACTTCTTTGGTTAAATCTTCCGTTGTTGGTTTTTATCATATCGTATTTGTCTTCTGTATCATCCATACCAAAGGCAACAAGATAATTTGAAAATCTCATAACATCGTAATCATCTCTAAATGGAGAATAGTAAGGCTTATAGCCATCTCTTTCTACCTTTAGAACCTGATTTTCCTTTGGTATATTAGTAATTCCAGCCTGATTAGGTGTTTTCTTTGTATCTACTGGCTGATTAAAGTATGTCCACATCGTAAATGAGTTAACCTTAGAATGAGTAAGCTTCAAATAGATATGGTATGTTACTGTATCGCCTACCTTAGCAGTTATAGGCTTACGCTTGTTATCATCTGCAAAATGAATAATAGCAGTAGGCTCCTCAGTAGGCTCAGTTACCTCTGTAGGGTCAGTTGGCTCTGTAGGCTCTGTTGACTCAGTTGGCTCTGTAGGCTCAGTTGACTCGGTTGGCTCTGTAGGCTCTGTTGCTTCAGTTGGCTCGCTTGGATCGGTTGTATCCTCAGTTATCTTTTGGTTATAAATAGCAACATAATCAGCCTTAAGCTCGCTATTGTCAAAATCAACTATTGAGTCATCAAGTCTTGTAAACACCTCTACCTCACCAGCCTTTTCTACTGTAAAGGTAATAGTTGAAATCAAGCATCCACCCTGCTGTGTGAATTCGCCATTAGTGGTTTCTATCATCTGATATTTGTCATCTTCATCTATTGAGCCTGTAGCGAAGCCGATTAAATGGTTTTCGGATTTCATCAGGTCGTATTTCTCTCTGAATGGAGAGTAATACGCAGTATAGCAATCCTCTTCTGCCAATGCAAGCACCTGATTTTCTTCATCTACTACTACCTCTCCCACCTGATTAGGCTCTTGCTTTGTGCCTAATGGCTGGTTAAAGTATGTCCAGACTGCAAAGCTTTGAAGCTTTGGCTCTGTAAGCTTCATATAAACATCATATGTAAATGTTTCACCCACATTTACAACCATAGGCTCTCGCTCGTTATCATCTACAAAATGAATAACTGCTGTTTCTACCTCTGTAGGCTCTTCTGTACCTGCAGTAGGCTTCTCTACTGGTGCTGTTGGTTTTTCTGTACCTGCAGTAGGCTTTTCTACTGGTGCTGTTGGTTTTTCTGTACCAGCAGTAGGTCTCTCTACTGGTGCTGTTGGTTTTTCTGTACCAGCAGTAGGTCTCTCTACTGGTGCTGTTGGTTTTTCTAAAACTGGTGGTTTCTGCAAATTCTGTGTTATTTCAACAATTATTGTTGGTGGTTCAGGTGGAATTAAATTAACAGCAACATCAAATGTATTTTCACCTGCAATTGTTGTTTGTCTGTCTGGCACAGTTGCATTACCTCTTATTAAGGTTGTAAGCTCTGTAGCAATTTCTATATCATTACTTCTAATCTCACCTGTAACCTTAATAGTTATATTCTTTCTTGCAATATCAGCAAATGCATTTTTTACCATTAGTGTAACCTCGTGTAAACCTGCATACTCTATTTTAACACTAGGGTCAATATATACATTCTGTGATATATCATTTCCATAGCCATCATCAGCTGTAACACGCTCAGCAAGAATCAATTTATAAATAAAATCATCCAGCTCGTTTATATCGCAAACGTATTTTGCATTTTCTCCTGCACTCTTAACAGTAATTGATGGTCCTTTATAATTTTCTAGCTTTAGTCCTCTTTTAAATGTTTCCAGATTATATCTTGAATCATTTATACTGTACATAACTACCTTTTCGTTATTTTCGTTTACAACTAAAGCATCAACTAATTCGGTAACATCATCTCCACTATCAGAGATTGCTTTAACACCCTGCATCAGATTTAAATTTGTTCCGTCTAGTACAAGAGGGTCGGTTTCAAACGTAATGTCTACAGATTCTGATGTTGTTGTAATAAAAGTATATACTGTATCGTCTTTTAGTATTACATCTGCAAAAAGAATCAAAAATATTGTTACAAGCATACAAATAATTGACAGTGCTCTGAATCCAACATTCAATACTCTTCTCATACTAACCTCCTTCAAAATTACCAGAATAACCAAAGGCTCAGTTCTGTAAAATCACCAGCCTTCAGTTATTCCAGTATTTATTTTTTTAGCTTTTATCACATCAATTTTTTACATCTGTGATATTCAAGTCCTTGTCATCATTTTCATTTAGCTCATTATCATCGTCATTATCATTATCATCATCATTATCGTCTTCGTCATAATCTCCGTAGCCATAGCCGTAGCCATAACCGTAACCGTAACCGTAGCCGTAGCCATAACCATAGCCTCCATAGCCGTAGCCATAGCCGTAGCCTTTTTTGCCATAGCCGTACCTTCCGTACTTACCATATTTTCCATATTTACCATAGCCGTATCTTCCGTAGCCATAGCTTCCGTAGCCATATCTTCCATAGCCTCTGGTACCGAATACACCAGATGCCATATTATAGATACAACCAAATATAGCTATTTTACCTCCACCAAAGCTACTTATAGCCTCTATGATTTTTCCAGCCTTTATGTAGTCCTGTCTTACTACAAATATTACGCCGTCTACATCATCCTTTAATTCGTGTGCGTCGTCAACAACGCCTATTGGTGGAACATCGACAATAACATAATCAAACATACCCTTCAAAGCCTGTATCAAATCTGACATCTGTTTACTTGCTATAAGCTCAGAGGCATTTCCTACTGGCCTTGTTCCTGGTAAAACATATAAACCACTTTTTTTAAGTCTTACCAAAGCATCCTCAAGATTGCACTTACCTGTTATAACATCAATAATACCTAAGGAATCATCTTCTAGTGGAATACTGAACTGCCTTCTTAATGATGGGTTTCGTAAGTCACAATCTATAATTACTGTTTTATATTTTTTCTTTTTAAAAGCAATAGCAATATTTGATGAAAGTGTGGTTTTACCCTCACCTGCACCTGTACTTGTAATCATAAAGGAATTTATTGATTTTGCTTTACATTTTTTTATTATCAAATTTCGTATAGAATAAATTGCCTCTTTATATCTTGGGTCAACATTTTTACCTTCAAGCGAAACGATATTTGTTGTGTTACTACTCTTTTTTCTTATTATCTTTATAATAGAGCCTAATCTTTCGCTATTTAAAACCATTTCAATGTCATCAGGCTTTCTGATGGTTACATTAAGCATCTCTAGCAACATTATAATTGCCAAGGTAGCTGCTATTCCTATACCAGTTCCTATTAATGCCATCATTCTATAGCTTACATCATTCATTGGCTCAGAGGTTGCCGATGGTGGAATAACCAAAACCATTTCAGTGTCACCAACAATGTACTCTGCTACTTTAGGGTAATTATTTATAACTGCCTTTAAAAGCTTATGAGCCATTTGGTAATCACTTGATGTAGCTGTAATAGTAAAAAGGTTGGTTGCATCTACTGATTCTACCGAAACAGAGCCAGGCATATAGCCTAGCCCTAGGTCCTCTGTTACAGCCTTTGTCAATGGAGCACTTGTTATAATATATGGAAAGGTTTTTTCCAGCTGAGAGGGTGTTACCGTACTATAGGAGGAGATAGTATTGGCACTAGGTGAAATTGTAAAGGTTGCAGTGGCACTATAAACAGGAACGTATGTTTTGTATGTGTACATTACAAGTACACAGCAACACACGCAGGCTAATATAGGTATGAAATCACCATATTTTTTTATACCTACGAGTAATCGTGTAGCCATATCCATCATAGAAACAGAATTCTTCTGATTATCAGTCTCATATTTATTATTCACCGTCTGCACCTCCTCCTTTTTCTTTGTGGTTTGAGTGCTTTGAGTGCTGCGAGTACTTTCCGTAGCCACCATAACCATAGCCACCATAACCATAGCCATAACCATAACCATAACCATTGTACGCATACTTTCCTCCTACAAGCGTAGTTGTTTCAGCATCGTTATACACACAACCTAGTATTTTTGTGCCAGTATTAGAAATTATTTCAATAGTATCGTTAATCAATATTGCTGTTGCAATATCTCTTCTTACAACAAGAATTGTAGCATCACCCTCTGTCATAATATCTTCGGCATCTGAGGTGAATCCCAATGGTGCAGTATCTACAATAACGTAATCATAATTTTCTCTTACCGTTGACAATAAATATTTCATTTCTTCGGAGGTTGTAAGCTCATTAGCCTTTCCAGTACCCTTTCTACAACCCATTATATAAAGGTTAAGAAGCTCATCATAATGAGTCACATCTGAAAGTCTTGCCTCTCCTGATAAGAAATCTGTCAGATTCTGACCATCCTCAAGTGATTTCTCAAGAAATTTTACAACAGCAGGCTTTCTAAGGTCAGCATCTAACAGCAACACCTTACAGTCTAGCTTAGCCAAGGATATTGCCATATTAACAGCAACTGTTGTTTTACCCTCGTTCTCTAAAGAGCTGGTTACAATAAATATTTTGCTTCCATGATGCTTCTTTTCACTTACTAATAATCTTCTTATCTTCTTAAACGATTCCTTAAAGCCAAAGCCTATAACTGGGTTTGTCAGTGATAATGATTTTTTTACACCCTTCATTTTTTCCTTTAATGTAAGCTTTTTCTTTTGTCTTGGGACAGATGCTATTCTTTTTATATTAAGCTTTTTCTCAATATCGCTTTCTTTTTTTATTGTATCCTTAAAATATGACAGCACCACATACAATGCTGTCATTAAAATAGAACCAGCACCAAAGCCGATTATCATCATTCCTATAGAAGTAGAAGCATTTATAGGATATATCGGAACCATTGGTGGCTCTAATGTCTGAAGCACAATATTAGCAGAAAGTGCATTTGTAAAGGTTGGATATACATCAAACACTGTTTGAAGCACTCTGTACGCCTTTATAGGTGAATCAGACGTTACATAAATATTAATAATGTTGGTCTCTTCAACAATTGAGCATGATAGAGTTCCAGGGAATACACTTTCGCCCATTGCATTTGCTACTGTGTTTTTAAACTGACTACTATCAAGCACTGTTTTCAAAAGCGAAGCCATACCATTTGCTGCATTCAGGCTTGCCGAAGGGTTTTCTGAATTTGTTTTGTTTTGTACTAATAATGTAATAGACGTAGTATACTGAGGAGTATAGGTTTCAGTTGCAAAAACAAAGCACGCCATTGAAACTAATACACCTACAAAAAATATAGAACGCCAACGTCTGAATACATCCTTAAGCGTACTGTAAAGGTCAAACGAGTAGTTTCTAGGCGAAAGATTTTCTAAATTTTCTTTATCATTCATAGCTTAACCAACCTCCTCATCCTCTACATAGGTTACAGATGTTTCAAGATACGAAACATCTCCACAGCTGTTGCTAACAGACAATACTACCGGAAATACACCTCTGCTTTTAGTGCTACCACTTGTATCTATTGATACTATTTTAATATTGTTGCTTATATCTCCGTCAATAACATCTGTTGCTTGAAAACAAGCTAAAACCTGTACGTATTTTCGTTCTGAAATAGTTGGCTCCTCATCTATAGCCTCTATTACAGGAGGTTCATAATCGCTGTATTTTATTATCTTATTTATCTTTGTTACATTATTATCAGAATCACATACAGCGTAAACTATTTCTCGTCTGTTGCCTTCAATAAGATTAGACATTTGCTCAACGATAACACTGTTTGAAAGGTCTCCATCCTCAATATCTGTTGCTGTTACATATTGCAGAAAATCCTCATCTGTATATGTAACACTTACAACCTCTTTATAGTCCTCTGAAAACTCTATTATAGGTGGATTAGCTTTTACCTGCACCTGTTTATCGTAATAATACCTTCCGAATATAAGAAACATCAGAGACAATATTAAAATGCCTCCGATAGAATAATATAATCTTGCTTTTAACTTTTTTAACATACCTTCTGATCGCCTCCATTTTCACAAGCAATTAAAACTCTTTTCTACGCCTCTTTATCGGCTGATCATTTAAAAGCATTGTCGGCTTTTCAACAAAAATTTTCTGTGCATACTGACTACCAAAATGCTTGCTCACCCAATCGTATGCATCGTTAAGTATAGGTGTTCTTTTATATGGACTATGTGCGTCACTGGCAACAGCAGTAACCATATTATTTTCCATAAGCATAATAGCTATATCTCTTGCCTGATCACCAAATCTGCCAACTATGCTTCCTCTGTTAATCTGAAGCAAACAGCCACTGTTTACCCAGTCAAACACCATATAAGGGAACTCCTGAACATATATATATCTTTCAGGATGTGCAAGCAATGGAATCAGACCAATCTGATGTACCTTTGCCAAAATGTGTGTAACCCATAGTGGGTCTGCCATAAATGGAAATTCTATCAATAAGTATCTGCTTCTATTCAATGTAATAATTGCACCGTCCATAATAAGGCGATCTATATTGTCACTTGCGTAAACCTCCATACCAAGATAGAGATTTACATCTATTTCCATTTCCTTGATAGTCCTTTTAAGCTTTTCAAAGCGTCCTACAATCACATCATTCATATAGTTTGTATAAGCGTCAGGTATATTGCAATGTGGTGTAAGAACTATATTATTTGTTCCGTTGTTTTTTGCCATTTTTATCATTTCAACAGACATTTCAATATTCTCAGAACCATCATCTATTCCATATAATATATGTGTGTGTAAGTCTGTCATTATACAATCCTTCCATTCTAGCTTGCATATATAATCATTATAGCACAAAATGCAAAAATAGCAAATCATTTTACACAAAAACATAAATTACCCTTTGGTATTTTATTCCTGTTATCACAAATTTAATATTACGTCTTTTCAGAAAAATTCATTAATAATATAGAATTTATAAATCTAATGTGGTAAAATAAAATTTAACACATTTGAATTTTATGGAGTGAACTATATTGGATTTATCTGATTCATTAATGCTGATAATTATGATTATCTGTATTTGCTTTTCTGCTATTTTTTCATCAATGGAAACAGCCTTTTCAACGGTAAGTGTAATAAGGCTTACAGACAAAGCTGAAAAGGGTAGCCAAAAAGCTAAAAATGCACTTAAGATAACAAAGCAATACGACAAAGCTCTTACATCAATACTTATAGGAAATAACATTGTAAATATTGGCTGTTCATCTGTTGGTACTGTACTTTGTATAAGTCTGTTTGGTGATATAGGTGCTGCTATAAGTACCGTAGCTGTAACTATACTGGTGCTTATATTTGGTGAGGTTTTACCAAAATGCATTGCAAAGGAAAAACCGGAGGAGCTTTGCCTTGCTTCGGCTAAAATGCTACTTATGCTTATGACAATACTTACACCTATTGTTTTCTTCTTTGTTGTTTTAAAAAGCTTTGCACTTAAAGTTTTCACAAAGGGTGGTGCAAAGCCTTCGGTAACAGAGGACGAATTAAAGGTATTGATTGGAACAAGCCAGCAGGAAGGTGTACTTGAACAGCAGGAGCGTGAGCTTGTACAAAGTGCACTTGAATTTGATGAAAAAACAGTTCAGGAAATTTTGACACCAAGAGTTGATATTACTGCTATAGATGTAAATGAGTCAACAGATAAAATAACTAAAATCATCATTGATGAACGCTTTTCAAGAATTCCTGTTTACAAAGATGACATTGATAACATAATAGGCGTTTTACACACAAGAGATTACCTTGAGGAGCTTATAGCCGGAAAAACACCCGACATAAAAAAGCTTATTAAGCCAGCATATTTCATATACAAAACTAAGGTTTTGTCATCTGTGCTTACTGAATTTAAAAAGCAGAAGCTACACATTGCAGTGGTTACAGACGATTACGGTGGAACCTTAGGAATAGTTACAATGGAAGACCTGCTTGAAGAGATTGTTGGTGATATATGGGACGAGGACGAAATAGAGTCACCTGATCACAACAAAATAAGCGATACTACCTATACAGTAAACGGTGATATGTCTATAACCTCTTTACTGGAGCTTTTACAGCTACGAGAAGGCTATATAAAAACCGACGCTGTATCAATAGGTGGCTGGATAATGGAAAATATAGGCGATATTCCACAGGTAGGTGACAGCTTTACCTATAAAAATATAAGCGTTACAGTAACAACAGCCTCTGAAAAACGAGTAGAAAAGGCTAAAATCACCTATATTCCTGTTGAAGCAAACGAATAAGCCTTTCAATATAAAAGCTACAATTAAAAATCCCACTCAAAGGCTTTTAAGATGCCTTTGAGTGGGATTTTTTATACTATGCTTATTTTTTATGGTGACAGCTTTTATTATGTACTGAATTAAAAGCCGATATTCGCTAAAAACGTTCCGAATGCATAGCCTAATTTGTAAACTGAATAAAAGCCCAAAAGAACAATAAATATTGTTTTTATACATATAATTTTCTTATCAGGACATTTCTCCCACCATACCTTTAATTTGCTTTTTTCTTCTGTGTTCATCTTAAATGACCTCCTATGATTTAGTTTATGCTTATATTTTAGCATTTTTATAGGAAATCACTATAAATTTATGGTTGCAGTTATGTAAACCTGTAGTTGCAACTACAGGTTTACATAGAAAATAACCTAATTTGTGATATGTGCAAGGGTTTTTCCTATTACATAACCAAAGTGATACAGAAACGCAAAGATAACTGCTACACATAGAGCTACTATTAAAAAATATAAAAGTAGCATTAATTTTCTTTGCCTGCCCGACAGATTAGAAACAAAGGTGTTCCAGATAGTAAGCAGATTTTTTGTTTTATATTCCTTTTGTGTTTCTGTCTGAGCTGACTCCTGAGGCTTTTCGTTGCATTCAACTCCACGCATTAGGTAATCTAATGTAACACCAAAATAATCACTCATAAATAGAAGCCTTGTCATTTCTGGGTATGCCTTATCATTTTCCCATTTAGAAATTGACTGTCTTGATACATCAAGTAATTCTGCAAGCTCCTCCTGAGAGAGATTTTTCTCTTTTCGCAATTTATACAATCGTTCTCCAAAGTTCATTTTTCACCTCTGTAAAATTTGCTTTATTTGTAATTTATAGTTAGATGATAGGCAAATTGGGGTTTGTCGGTGTGAGCTAACGCTCACACCAAAGGCAAGACAGCTTAAAAGTTTTGATTAAACTTTTTCAAAAGTTTATCGGGTCAAGGGCTGAAAGCCCTTGTGGGATTTTAAAGGGCAACGCCCTTTAACTTCTCGTTAATTCCTAAAATGCCGTTTTCAACGGCATTTTAAAAATACGATTATGCGTTTAGGGCTTCGCCCTAAAAACCCACAAGGACGCTGTCCTTGACCTGCCACCCTTTAAAAAGGGTGGACCCAAATTTTACGTTTTTCTCTATCGTAATTTGTGCGTTAGCTCGACAAACCCAAATTTGTCCTTCAGTATCATAAAAACCTTCTAATCCTTGCTTTACTGCTTAATTCCAGCTAAAACCTCAGCTATAACCTCACGCTCGTCAAGGTGGTTTTTAACGCCATTTATTTCCTGATAATCCTCATGACCCTTACCAGCAAGCACTATAATATCGCCTGCTTCGCCATTGTTTATAACCCATTCAATAGCCTTTCTTCTGTCGATTATCTCTATATATTTTCCAGAGGTTTTCTTAATACCTGTAAGAATATCATTTATAATTGCCTGTGGATCCTCTGTGCGAGGGTTATCAGAGGTAATAACGCTTAAATCTGCTAAATTACCAGAAACCTCACCCATACTAAAGCGTCTGTCTCGTGCTCTGTCGCCACCACAGCCAAACAGGCATACTAAACGCTTTGGATTATATGCACGCAGGGTTGTAAGCAGGCTTTCGAGTGCCATAGCGTTGTGGGCATAATCTATCATAAGTGTAAAATCGTCAGAAACCTTTACCATTTCAATTCTGCCCTTTACCCTTGCGTCTTTAAGTGCATTCTGAATGATATTATTTTCTATTCCGAAATATTTACATATTGCAATAGCTGTAAGTGAGTTGTACACACTGAATTTACCTGGTAAATCAATTTCTACACTCATATTTACATCGCCTGTAATATCATACGCAACACCAAGAGAGCCAAAGCTATTAATCAGCTGTACATTTGTTGCCTTCAAATCAGCATTTTCACTAAAGCCATATGTCATAGTTTTGCAGGTAGATTGCTCTATAATGTAGTCTGCATAATTTGCGTCTGCATTAATAATGCCATATTTACACTGCTTGAATAGCAGGCTTTTGCAGTGTAGATAATCTTCAAAGTCCTTATGCTCGTTAGGACCTATGTGGTCAGGCTCGATATTTGTAAAAATACCAACCTCAAAGGTAAAGCCAGCAGTACGATGTAGCATAAGACCCTGTGACGAAACCTCCATTACAACACAGTCACAGCCAATATCAACCATTTGCTTGAAGTAGTCCTGTAAAATATATGACTCTGGAGTTGTATTGTTTGCCTTTATAACCCTATCGCCTATTATAGTTTCTATTGTACCTACAAGACCACATTTGTGTCCTGCATTTTCAAGAATTGATTTAACAAGATAGGTTGTGGTTGTTTTTCCCTTTGTTCCTGTTATACCTATAACCTTAAGCTTTTCGGATGGGTTTCCAAAATATTCAGCAGAAATACAAGCAAGTGCATATCTGCTGTTTTCTACCTTTATGATTGTAACATTTTCTGGTACATCAATATCATCCTCTACTACAAGTGCCACTGCACCCATTTCGCACGCCTTTTCAGCAAATTTATGTCCGTCAGAAATAGCTCCCTTAACACATACAAAAACAGAACCATTCTGAACCTTTCTTGAATCATATACAACAGTGCTTATTTCTACATCTGCTGAACCCTGTACACATTGATAATTAAGCTTGTTAAGTAATTTAGAAAGCTTCATAAAATTATCTCCTTATATTATGTAAAATAAAAATTCCTTATAATTAAATTTACAATATTATACGGGATATGTCAATGTGATTATGATTAATTATATCTGCTAAGCCTGCTGGCTTTTTGTATGCGAAAAAATTTTTATTATAAATTTGGGGTTGTCGGTGTGAGCTAACGCTCACACCTAAGGCGAGATAACGTAAAAGTTTTGATTAAACTTTTTCAAAAGTTTATGGGGTAATGCAACCAGCCTTTGAAAAGGCTTTACCCAAACTTCAAGTTTTGGTTTGTGCTAATCCGTAACTCCCCGACAAACCCAAATTTGTCTACCCCCTTTGTACAAGTCCTACTCTGCTCTGATTGTTTTAAAATATTAACATATTCTTAATATAATTAAGCATTGAAATAAATATATAAAACTGATATTATTTATATATTAAGATTAAATAATGGGGATATTTTTATGAGATTAAAGCAAATCATTACATTAATGCTTGTGGCTGTGTGTATACCTGCAATGACTGGCTGTAATTTTACAGTGTCTGCAAAGCAACCTACAACAGAAGCTACAGCAGAAGCTCCAACAGAGATAGCTACACAGCCAATTCTGTGCAAGGTTCAGATTCAATCAACCGACAAACAAAATCTGACCGACGAAATAACCTATAATCTTTATAGTGTTGACAAAAATAACAAAAGTACTATTGTAAAAGAAAATATTAAAACGGTAAACGGTATTGCTCATATTGATTTAGAGCAGGGCGACTATAGGCTGGTGGCTGATATAGGTAGCTCTCAGCAAGCCTTTTCGGTAAAAGCAGACGAAAGCTCTCAAACTGTTCAATTTGAGAACAACAATATGTATAAGATTTTAAGCAGTACTACAAATGTATGTGTTATAGGCGATAGTATTACAATAGGCTCATCATCGGGTGGCTATGGCTGGTATGATGGTCTTATAGAGAAGTTTCCAAATATCAAAAATGTAGACGTAGCAGCCACAGGTGGGCAAACCTCGGCTTCTCTGTTTGATAACGAAAACGATATGAGCGTTATTGATAGCACATCAGCTAAAACCTATATAATAGCATTAGGAATAAACGATGTTATATATCGTGATAAAAACACATCAAGTACAACCTTTACAACTGCTGAGTACATAAAAAACATTGAAAATCTTGTTAAATATATAAAGAACAAGGACGAAAATGCTATAAATAATTTTATATTTGTAGCACCCTTTGAATATATAAATAAAGACTCATATCAGTTTACAAAATATATACGCAGAGAAAATACTCATTTGGAATACACAATAGCACTTTATAACTGGTGCAAGCTTAATAACTACGCTTTTACTGCACCTATGAACTATATAAAAAACACCCTTGCAACAGTTGACAATGCCGAGGAGTATACAGTAGATGATGTTCACCCAGCATATCCACTTGGCACACAGCTGTATTCAAAGGCTGTTTACGAAAGCTCTGTTGTAAGCAATGGTGGCACGCTTAATATATCTCAGCTTTTCTATAAAGAAAGCCAGCGTAGCCCAGCAGATAAAAGCTACAGTAAATATCCACTTGATTATACAAAGGTAGAGGTAACTAATGACATACTCAAAAAAAGCTGTTTTACAATAAAAAACTATAGCACAGGCGAGTATGTTACACTAAACGAAGCTGATAATGGTGAGTATGAGTTTGAAGAATTAAATGCAATACCTCATTATTACCGACCAACCGACACAGGCTGTATTACGGTTAATAATCTGCCTCAGGGTGGATATATTATCAACTTTGAAAATAATGATTTAGGATATAAAGCATATCTTGATACAGATATAGCCTTTGTAAACGGAGGCGATGTAATAACAAATTCATATATCTATATGAATTATAATAAGTAAGTTTTTACAGAAAATTTTAATACTACAATAAAAACAGCAGTCCAACACATTATGTGAAGGACTGCTGTTTTTATTGAGTATGATAAGCGATAAAAATTAATCAAGAATCATTCTTACGCCACCGTAAATGCCTGCGTCGTTGCCAAGGTCGGCAAGCTTAAAGTAGGTATCTCTTGCAGCGTGGAATGCATATTGCTGATAGTAGCCCTGTACCTTTTCGATAAGCATAGCACCAGCCTTTGACATACCTCCACCAATTACAAACACCTGTGGATTTACAACACAGGCAATCTGTGAAAGACCTCTGCCAAGTATTTTAGCTGTTTTATCAACCATTTTAATAGCTACCTCGTCGTCAGCCTTTGCTGCATCGAATATAGCCTTTGCTGTAATTTCATCATTTTTAAGAACAGTTTCTGCTTCTGGGTGCTCTTCAAGGTATTTTTTTGTTGTTCTTACAATACCAGTTGCAGAGGCATACTGCTCTAAGCAACCACGGTTTCCACAGCCACAGGTATCCTTTTCGTTTTCTTTCATATTGATATGACCAATTTCGCCACCTGCACCGTTGCTTCCACAAACGATTTTTTCGTTGATGATAACACCACCACCAACACCTGTGCCAAGTGTAACCATAACAATATTTTTGTAGCCCTTGCCACCACCCTGCCACATTTCGCCAAGTGCAGCAACGTTAGCATCGTTACCAACCTTAACCTTAAGCTCGGTTAGTCTGTTAAGCTCTATTTCAACATTGAAAACACCCCAGCCAAGGTTTACACATTTAAATACAGTACCGTCATCATCAACAGGGCCAGGCACACCTACACCAATACCCTCTATATCAGCCTTTTCTATTGATTTTTCAGCAAGCTTCTTGTCGATTTCAACAGCTATGTCAGGTAAAATATTTACACCGTTTTCCTCTGTTCTTGTTGGAATTTCCCATTTCTCAAGCAGTGTGCCTGTTGTTTCAAAAAATCCCATTTTAATGGTTGTACCACCAATGTCTACACCAAAAGCATATTTCTTCATATTGTATTAACGCTCCCTTTATAATTATTGAATTAATATCAGCTAACCTTATGCTAGCATTATAAAAACATTATAACAGATTTCTTTTTATATGTCATTCTGTTTTTGTATATTTTATTTAAAAATATTGTTAATATTTTTTATTAGCTGTTTATAATTGCTCTTATTTCTTTCTCGGCTTGCTTAACCTCTTCTAAAAAGGATTGTGAGGATATTCTTAAAGCACCGTGACCAAGTATTATAAATTGCTCCATTCCGTCAGAGGTTACAACCCTTACTCTGTGATTTTTAGCAAGCCTATGCGTTACCTTTTCGATATACATATCGGCTGTTTCTGCCTCTTTTGTGTAAACAACATTTATATTGTTAACCTTTTCAACCTCTCGGTGCTTACCCGAAACCCGATAGGCGTCAAATACAAGAATAAGCTCACCTTTACAATAGCCCTGATAGTTGCAAAGAATATTTATAAGATGATTTCGTGCAGACTCAAGATTATCGCTTGCGATTTTTTTCAAGCTATCCCACGAAAATATAACATTATATCCGTCTACAAGCAGATATTCCTCACCTGTATATTTTGGTACAGGCTTTCTGTGCTTCGAAGCTGTATTATCATAGCTTATTACACGCTTTACCTTTTTGTTCTCGTTGTTGTCACGCTTTTTTATTGCACCATAGGTTTGCTCAAAAATTGCGATAAGCTCCTTATCCTGTGCGAATATATCATCACAATCTGCGTTAAGTCGTGCTGTTACTCTGTCCTTTGCTTTTATTGGCAGTGGCTCCTCAGCTTTTGGTGCTAATGCACTTTCAAGGTGCATATAATCATAAACCTCGTCCCACTTTACTATTTTACCAACACCATGCGAACAAAAAACAGAGTCGCAAGGGTTGTTTACATCGTTGTCGCTGTTGTAGCTGATTTGCTCTATAACCTCGTCAGCATTATGACAAGGCTCATAGCCCTTAAGATAATAGGTGAGTCTGCCCTTACCGTGTGTATACTGTGTAACCTCCTTCTGATAGTCAGCCATAGTTGCAACAGGTGCTGTTCCATTTATTACTGATGTATCACCCATACATTCAGCAGGTGAGAATGTACCGTACATTCTTTGAATATCCGACATTGCCCTGCCTATATTTTCATTAGGTACCTCAAGAGTAAATGCATAAACAGGCTCTAAAAGAATACTTTCTGCTGTTTTCAAGCCCTGACGCACTGCACGATAGGTAGCCTGTCTGAAATCTCCACCCTCGGTATGCTTTTTATGAGCTCTGCCCGATACAAGAGTTATTTTCATATCTGTAATAGGTGAGCCTGTAAGTACACCTATATGTGTTTTTTCAAGAAGATGTGTAAGAATAAGTCTTTGCCAGTTTTTGTCAAGTCTATCTTCACTGCAATCAAGCTCAAAGCTTACTCCACTTCCTGCCTTTGCAGGTGAAAGTATTAAATGAACCTCTGCATAATGTCTTAATGGCTCAAAATGACCTACACCCTCAACAGTGTTTTTTATAGTTTCTTTATATATTATATTACCCTTGCCAAATTCAACATCGAAATTAAAACGCTGTGAAATTATACTTTTAAGAACCTCAAGCTGTATTTCACCCATAAGCTGAATTTGTATTTCTTCAAGGTTTTCATTCCATACAACATTAAGCTGTGGATCCTCGTCCTCAAGAATTTTAAGCCTTTGCAGTGCTGTATGTGTATCGATAGTATCGGGTAAACCCACACGATAGGTAAGCACAGGCTCAAGAATAGGCAAATGGGAGTTTTTCTCTACACCCAAGCCATCTCCCGAATGTGCAAAGGTTATACCTGTAACTGCACATACAGTGCCGGCTGTTGCTACCTCCTCTGCTGTGAATTTTTCACCAGAATAAATTCTTATCTGATTTACCTTTTCAGAGATTAAGCCGTCATTGCTGTTAAGCACAGCTTTAACCCTCAGGCTTCCACCTGTTACCTTTAAATATGTAAGTCTGTTACCCTGCTTATCCTCTGAAATCTTGAAAACCTTTGCACCAAATTCTTCGCCATAATGTGGTTGTATGGTGTAATTATCAAGAGCCTCAAGAAATTCCTCAATACCCTGTAGCTTTAATGCAGAGCCAAAAAAGCAAGGAAAAAGCTTGCGTTCATTTATAGCTGTTATTATATCAGCTGTATCAAGCTCTTCGTTTTCGTAGAATTTGTCAAGTAGCTTTTCGTCGCACATTGCAACGCTTTCATAAAAATCAGAGGCTTTTTCTGTAAAGTCAATACAGCTATCACTCAGCTTTTCTTTTAGCTGTTTTAAAATCAGGTTCTTGTCAGCAGAGTCTGAATCCATTTTGTTTACAAAAATAAACACAGGCACATTGTATCTGCTTAGTAATCTCCACAGTGTGTGCGTATGACTTTGTATTCCGTTTGTACCACTTATAACTAATATTGCGTAATCAAGCACCTGTAGTGTTCGTTCTGTTTCTGTAGAAAAATCTATATGTCCAGGGGTATCCAGCAAAGTAAAGCAGGTGCTGTTATAGTTAAGCACAGCCTGCTTTGAAAATATAGTAATTCCACGGTCACGCTCAAGAGCAAAGGTATCTAAGAAGGAGTTTCTATGATCTACCCTGCCAAGCTTGCTTATATTACCCGAGCAATACATCAAAGCCTCTGACAATGTTGTTTTGCCCGAGTCTACATGTGCTAAAATTCCAACCGATAATTTTTTCATTTTGTTCTCCATTTGGTATAAGATTGGTATAGATGTCTGTTTAGTGACTAATTAAAACGTTTATACCGTTGTTAAGCTGAGCTATAATTTCTTCGATTGTAGATGTTTCGTTGTCGTAATAAGAAAAAATAGGCTCTGATTCTGATGAATGATTTGCACTATAAATTAAAAAGGATACATAACGATAAGGAGCAAAGCAAGGGTTATCCACAATTAATTCAGCAAGACTATGCTCTGCTTCAAAAACAACTCTATAAAGAATATCTGTATGCTCTAAAATTTCTGTCTTGATTTGTGCTTTATATTTATTTTCAATGCTTTTAACCCAATCAAAGGCTGTTGTCATTACATTATCAAACGTCATCAGCTTACCTCGTTAAAATTCAATTACTCTATATATATTTGCATAAGGATATTATACCTTAACATTATATCTCACATCTTATATTACAACAATACTGATATATGAACTTTCTGTAAATGTTGTTTTTGCTTGAAAATTGTGTTAAAATCATAACAAAAGGTGGGATAATATGTTTAAGCTTGAAAAATTAAAGGCTTTAGTAAAAAGAAAGCTTACATCAGCCTGGGTTTACATACAGGTGTTTGTAAAATGGGTGATAATAGCTGGTGCAACAGGTATTATCGGTGGAGGATTAGGCTCGCTGTTTGGTGCAAGCCTTAAATTTGCTGGAGAATTAAACGAAGGTATATGGTGGTTGATTTTTCTTCTGCCATTGGGTGGCTTGACTATTGTTGGTATTTATAAGCTATGTAAGCTTGAAACCGACCCTGGCACAAACTGCGTTATTGAGTCTATAAGAACAAAAGAGGGTGTTCCTTGGACAATGGCACCAGCCATATTTATAAGTACAACAATAACACACCTGTTTGGTGGCTCGGCTGGTAGAGAGGGTGCTGCACTTCAGCTAGGTGGTAGCTTAGGCTCGCTTGTAGGCAGAGTGCTTAAGCTAGATGAAAAGGATATGCACCTTGCTGTGCTTTGTGGAATGAGTGGCTTATTTTCTGCTTTATTTGGTACACCAGTTACAGCTGCATTTTTTGCGTTAGAGGTTATAAGCGTAGGTGTTACATATTATTCAGCACTTGTACCTTGCCTTATATCTTCTATAGTATCCTTTGCTATTGCTACAAGGCTTGGTGTATCTCCACTTAGCTTTGAGATTACAAAGGCTATACCACAGCTTGACTTTGTTTCGATGGCTCAGGTAATAGCATTAGCTGCTGGCTGTGCAGTTGTTAGTATAATGTTTTGTGTTACAATGCATAAAACACCAAAGCTGATGAAAAAGCTTATTAAGAATGATTATTTAAGAGCCTTCGTAGGTGGTGCTATAATTGTTGCACTTACCTTTGCAGTAGGCTGTAGAGATTATAATTCAACTGGTGCACACATAATCGGCAACGCAATAGCAGGAGAAGCAAAGCCAGAGGCATTTTTGCTTAAAATAATATTTACTGCACTTACTATTGGCTGTGGCTATAAGGGTGGTGAGATTGTACCTACATTGTTTATAGGCTCTACCTTTGGCTGTGTAGTGGGTGCCTTTATCGGCTTGGATCCTACCTTTGGTGCAGCTATTGGTATGATTTGCCTGTTCTGTGGTGTAGTAAACTGTCCACTTGCTTCTATAATTTTAAGTGTAGAAATATTCGGTTCACAGGGCTTGATATTATTCGCAATAGGCTGTGCTGTAAGCTATATGCTAAGTGGCTATTACGGATTATATAGTAGTCAGAAAATTATGTATTCAAAGCTAAAGGCTGAGTATATAAATATAAATGCAAAATAACAAAAAGGTTCGGGTTTTATACCCGAACCTTTTTTGTTATTAGCATATAGCTGTATTGTAATGCTATACTATTTCTCTGAAATTAACAAATAGATTTATTTGTAGCTTGATAGTATGCATAAAAATCCCCTAAGAGAACACCTCTCTTAGGGGCTGAATGTTTGATAATACTAAAATTATGCGATTTTTAAGCCCTTGCACGAAGCTCTGTACTAAATGGTGTAGATTTAGTGCAAGGTAATATTTTTATTACGATTTCTTTTAATATATACCCAGTTCAATCTTTTATGTAATAATATATTCTCTCTAATATTATTTAATATTCTTTAAGAAAAATATTAAATCTATTATACAATATAAACATATAATACAATACGTTTCAAGATTTTTGAAATCTTTGCAAACGTTTTTCTAACTGATATATTATAAAACCTGCATATGGAGTACAATCATCTTTAGACTTATATTTATCCAATGTATGTTGAATAAATTCTTTAGTCCATTTACCAGATTTCTTTTTTATCATTCTCTTCATAAGTGAATCAAAAGCCGAAAATCTATTGTTTAATAATGTTTTTTCATTCAAATTTAAAGTAAAATCTAAATCATAATCAAAATCATTATTATCAGAACTAATCTTACCCCTTTTATCATACCTTATTGTATCAATATGACTCTGGATCCTTGGATCTATTCTCAATAATTTATTACCTCTTCTAACATCACAGGTTTGATGCTTGAACGGAAGATTTCGTGTAGTTTTGCACACAGCAAATAAATTATTATAATCCAACGACTTAGAAGCATCGCCATTTTCACCATTTCTAGGAACATAATGCTCAATAGTAGATGATTTCAATTCTATTTTTCTAGTACAGTATGCACACCTGTTATTTTGCTCATTAAGTAAAATAGCTTTCAGAATATCTTTTTCCTTTTCTCTTAAATCATCATAATGATTGTGAATTCTTTTTGCTTCATAAAACTCTCGTGGAACATTTCCTTTATTTATTTTTAACATAACTCACCCATTGTCTGTTTCAAAATCAAGTGCCACTGTTGCACTAATTACACCATTATCTCTATTGCCAAGCAAATCAGATAACTTAACAAGAACTTCCCTTGCTTTATCATATTTTTCATCTTCGAGATAATCATAAAACTTTGAAAATTCTAATTCAACATCATCAGGTCTTGCATTTACTTCCATAATTTCAGAAAGTACAGAATTAACATCCTTACCATAAATTTCATCATCATAATAATGTACATTCCCATCATCTAATACAATAAGTTGATGTTTTTTAGCTGACGAAATAACACTTGGAGAATGAGTTGTAACTATAAATTGAACTTTAGGAAAAATAGTCATAAGATTTTTCAAAATATTCTTCTGCCACTTTGGATGAAGATGCTGATCTATTTCATCTATAATAACAACACCTGTAGTTTTTCTTGTTACATCTGAAAAAAATTGTGGATTAAGAACAGCCATTCTATATGCAATATCAGCAACAAGACTTAGCGTGTTTTTAAATCCATCGCTCAGTTCATGGAAAGGATGTTTTTGTTTCTTACCATCTTCATCAAGATATGTGATTTCAAGCTCATTACTTTTTATATTAAATCTAACCTTAACATTATTGGCAATAATACCACTTCCTTGGTAACACTGTGATACAGCAGTTTCAACAGCCGTTAATTCAGGAATTTTTTCTCCATCCTGTAATTCCTGCATTGTCATTTTCTGAAACCACTTAATCATCAGTTTTTCATTTGACATAGAAGAAAGACAATCAATATATCCACTTAAACGATTTTTTAAATTTTTTTCAATAGCATTGTTTTTTTCTCTTTTTTGTGCCCACAATCTACCAGTTCCATAATACGAAATAATTGGGAGATGTGTTTGATTATTACCTTCTCTTATTGAATTTTGCATAGATGAAGCAATATCTTTGATTGAAAAAGCATCACCGTAAGTAGTTTTACCAGACCCAGTATTAAGCTGTCTAGTCCACATAATTTGCTTATTATCAACTACTCCATTACATTCAATTTTCACAGGAAATTGTGGTTGTCTATCTATAACACTACCAACTTCATACGAAACAAATCTTACATCCGACTTATAAATACCAGGAGCAGAAACATCTTCTATACCAAGCAAAAAACTTCCCACACCAACAGAAACGGCATCAAGTATAGATGATTTACCTGCTCCATTATTACCTGCAATAACATTCATTTGGGAATCAAATTTAACAGACAAATTCTGAAAACATCGGAAATTTTCGATTTTAATATTTGATATTTTCATAAATTTCACCTCATAGTTCTCGATAAGTTAAATATTAACTTACATATATGAATATATTCTACCATTTATATAATAATTACGCAACTATTTTAATCTAGCTATCTTCTAACACTTAAGCAAATGGATTTCTTTGTAGTTTGCGAATAGGCTCAAAAAAGCATAAAAAGCCCCTAAGAGAACACCTCTCTTAGGGGCTGAATGTTTGATAATACTAAAATTATGTGATTTTTAAGCCCTTGCACGAAACACTGCACTAAATGGTGTAAGTTTGGTGTAAGGTGTAAGTTTTTACGGTTTTCATAACCTCAAAAACCCGCATAAACACTGGGTTTTTGAGTTAATTACTTCTCAATTGGTTTCATTGTTGGGAAGATGATTACATCACGGATTGATGCACTGTCTGTAAGTAGCATAACAAGTCTGTCGATACCCATACCCATACCACCTGTTGGTGCCATACCGTATTCAAGTGATGTTAGGAAGTCCTCGTCGATCATATTAGCCTCTTCGTCGCCTGCTTCTCTTAGCATTAGCTGGTGCTCAAATCTGCCTCTCTGGTCGATTGGGTCGTTAAGCTCTGAGTAAGCATTTGCAAGCTCTCTGCGTGTAACAAACAGCTCAAATCTTTCAACAAGCTCTGGCTGTCCTGGCTTACGCTTTGTAAGTGGAGAAACCTCTACTGGGTAATCGTAAATAAATGTAGGCTGGTGTAGCTTATCCTCTACATACTCCTCAAAGGCTGTATTAAGGATATTACCCCATGTGTCAGTTGACTTAACCTCAAGATGTAGCTGTTTAGCAACCTCCTTAGCCTTTTCTGTGTCACCCTTAAACTCGCTGAAATCAACACCTGCGTATTCCTTTACAGCGTCAATCATTGTCATTCTCTTAAATGGCAATGACAAATCAACAGCCTCGCCCTGATATTCTATCTGGTCTGTGCCGTTTACAGCAAGACAAGCCTTGTTGATTAGCTTTTCTGTTAAATCCATCATACCGTTGTAGTCGGTGTAAGCCTCGTAAAGCTCGATTGTTGTAAATTCTGGGTTATGCTTTACATCCATACCCTCATTTCTGAACAATCTACCAATCTCATAAACCTTTTCCATACCACCAACGATTAATCTCTTCAGATATAGCTCTGGAGCAATACGCAAATATAGATCCATATTCAGTGTATTGTGGTGTGTTATGAATGGTCTTGCAGATGCACCACCTGCAATTGTGTTAAGTACAGGTGTTTCTACCTCGATATATCCAATATCATCAAGCTCTTTACGGATAGTCTTGATGATTGTGCTTCTTGCGATAAATGTATTCTTAACCTCTGGATTTACCATAAGGTCAACATAACGCTGACGGTATCTTAGATCCATATCCTTTAAGCCGTGGTGCTTTTCTGGCAATGGTAGCAATGACTTTGAAAGAAGTGTGATTTCCTTTGCGTGTACAGAAACCTCGCCACGTCTTGTTCTGAATACGAAGCCCTTAACCTCTACTATATCACCGATGTCCCACTTTGGCATTTGAACCTTATATGTGTCCTCGCCAACATCGTTGATTCTTACATATACCTGCATACGACCACTTCTGTCGTGTACATCTATAAATGAAGCCTTGCCCATATCTCTCCAGCTCATAATTCTGCCGGCGATACAAACATCCTTGTTCTCCATTTCTTCAAAGTTATTAACAATATCCTCAGCAAGAGTATCTCTGTCGCTTGTTGTAATCTCATATGGGTCTTTGCCAGCGTCCTGCAAAGCCTTTAGCTTATCTCTACGGATTTGAAGAAGCTCGCTTAAATCCTGCTCCTTAGCTTCAACCTCTGGTGTTGTCTTTTCCTGACTCATTTTAGTTCTCTCCTGTCTTTTTCAAAATCTCTACAATTTCATATTCTATTACACCAGCAGGTGTTTCAACACTTACAACCTCACCAGGTGCCTTATCCATTAATGCTGAGCCTACTGGAGATTCGTCAGATAGCAAACCATGAAGTGGATCAGCCTCGTTAGAGCCAACTATTTTATATGTGAATTCTTTATTCATCTTAAGATTTTTAACAACTACTGTTGCACCAGGACGAACCTTGCCTGTGTCAACATCCTCAATAACAACAGCATTTTTTAGCATATTGTCAATTTCTGCAATTCTTGCTTCAACAACTGCCTGATCGTTTTTAGCCTCGTCATATTCAGCGTTCTCTGAAAGGTCACCGTAAGAACGAGCGATTTCTATTTTCTCAGCAATTTCGTCACGTTTGGTAGTTTTTAAAAAATCAAGCTCTTTCTGAAGGTTTTCTAAACCCTCTTTTGTTAGTCTTACTTCCTTTTGCATAAGTTACCATCCTTTACAGTTTATTACAAATATCAGGTGCAATACATAGTTTTAAAAGCATTTAAAAAGCAGAATAAAGCTAATATCACACTTTAATCTTAGCTTGCATATTCAGTTTAAATTTTATCATTCATTACCTGCTATGTCAAGTAATTATTAGAGTATTGGTGTGCTTAGCCAGAAAAAGTTAATTCCCAAAGCACGCTATAACGTGTAGCGTACTTTGGGAATTTATTGTAAATATAAAAAGCCTGAAAAAACAAAAAAGCAGGGCAAAAGCTCTGCTTATATTGTTTATTCAGATTAATTTTAGCTTAAGCTGTTGCGTTTAGCTTGCGAGCTAGAGCAGACTTGCTTCTAGCAGCTGTATTCTTGTGAAGAATACCCTTGCTTACTGCTGTATCAATCTTTTTAACTGCAAGACGTACTGCCTCTGCCTTGTCAGCAGCGTTTGTGTCAATTGCAATGTGAGCATTTTTAACAGATGTTCTAAGAGCTGACTTGAAAGCCTTATTTCTAGCATTCTTTGTAGCTGTAACCTTAACTCTTTTCTTAGCTGATTTAATGTTTGGCATTTTAGTGCACCTCCTTTAGTAATACTCAAGTACAACATATCTTATCATTTTATTGATAAAATTGCAAGTGTTTTTCAAATTTTTTTTGAATATCTCATTTTTTCTACAATACATATAGCTTCATTTTACTTGAGATAAATTATTTAGTTAAAATAATAGGGTATATTTACTGCTTGTTTGGCTTATAGTACTTATGGTAATAAATAAGACCTGTAACAACCAGCACAACTGCCGATACTCCTCTGACTATCCACGCATATATTCCACTGTGCAGGTCAAGCTCTGTAAAGAAATCTGCAAGTCGCCAGCTACCCATAAATATAAAATATATGGCTGGCAACAGTAAAAATCGGTACTCCTTAACAGCTACAAAAACAAGATAAATACCAATAAGAAAAAATACACCGATAAATAAATACTCCATTATACTACTCCTTATTATTCCTCTGTGGCTGTTTTTCTTGATCTTGTTTTCTTCTTTTTGCTCTTTTTCTTTTCCTTTTTAGGTCTGCTACATATCAGACATACTATTAAATAGCCACCAAAAATTATTACACCAGCATAATGCACCCATTGCATAGCCTCTACTCCTGGCCATAGCTGTGATATAAGATAATCAAACAATATCCATATTCCTTCAAAGAAAAAGAACAATGCTACTGGTCTGAATAATAATGCATGGCGAAACATTGGTGTAAAAAGAAGTATTGCTATTATTACACATACTGCACCTGCTAATAAAGCTATCAACATAACAATCTCCTCCTTGTAGAGATTATATTTTGCTGATTATAAGTATAAATAAAATTTTTAAGATAGTCAATACATCATTTCAGGGATAACAGAAACTTATCAATATCATTTATGATATTTTTTATATAAGCATCAGCATTACAAATCTCACGTAGCATTTGACAAAAATAGCTACATTTGTAGAATTATGTTGACTTCACCCTTATACTTTTGTATAATAATAATATATATGCTGATAAACCTATTAAGGGGGAAATGTAAAATGCCTACAGAATTTGAAAACGAATTTAAGGATATAGAAGCCACCGAGCTTTGGCAATTATTTTCAGAAAAAGTAAAAGCAGAAAAGCTAACTGATGAATTTAAAACAGCTGTTGGTAAGGTTTGCGAATTTGGAATAATACAATCGAAGGCTATAATTAAATTTCTTCCAAACTTTACGTTGCACGATATAACTCATATTAAAAACGTTTGTAAGTGGATGACAATGCTGTTAGGAGAGCGAAAAAACGACCTTACAGCACGTGAGACTGCAATGCTACTTATGTCGGCTTGCTGTCATGATATTGGTATGAGTGTTACTGACGAGCAACAAACGCTACTTGAAGAAGATGGCTATACCACTGGAGAAAAGCAAAGAGAATACGTAAGAAAACATCACCACGAAAGAGTAAAGGAGCATATCACACCACAAAAATGGATAAAGGATTTTAGTGGTAATACTATTTTCCAAAAATATGGAATCAGATCAAATGAGCTAATTGCTCTTTGCAAAAGCCACGGAGAGAGCTTGGAAAACCTAGAGGTTCCAAACATATTACAATACAACCTTAGAATCTGTGCCATTTTATTGCGTCTTGCAGATATTTTAGATTTCGATTCAACACGTGCACCTCAGGCTTTGTTTGAGCATATGGGTCTTGATTCTCCTGAAAGCTTTGAAAGAGAAATAAGTAGCATTGAATGGATTAAGAATCGCTCAGGCAATTTTCGTATCGCTAACAATACTATCATTTATAACGCAACCTATGACGATCCAAATATAGAGCATAAGCTAAACGACTATTTAAAGTGGGTAAAGCAGGAGCTTAATGACTGCACAGAATATCTTTCAAAATTTGCAGGAAACTGGAACAATTTCAGATTTCCATATAGGGTTGAGCAAAATGTTGAACGTATTGGATATAAAAGCGATGATTTTAAGCTTACAATGAATCAGGATCGCATAATTGAATTGCTTACAGGCGAAAATCTATATTCCGACCCTTGCGTTTTTGTACGAGAATTACTGCAAAATTCAATTGACGCTATTCTTTGGCGTGATAAAAACGATCCCTATTTTGATGCTAAAGAAGACGGAAAAATAAAGATAACAAGCTGGTATGACCAAGGTGGACAGAGCTGGTTTCGTATTGAAGACAATGGCACTGGTATGGATGAAAATATTATTATGAATTATTTTTTAAAGGCAGGTAATTCATACTACATTTCAGACGATTTCGAGGAAGAACACCAAGCCTACTCACCTAATGAAAGCTACAAGCCTATCAGTCGCTTTGGTATAGGAATTCTTTCTTGCTTTATGAGTAATAAAAATAATAAGCTTGAGATTTCAACTAAGCGATATTCACATAATCCTAGGGAGAATAACGCTGGTATACGTTTGAGTGTAACAAGTCTTAACGGCTATTATACCCTTGCCACACAGGGAGAAGAAAGCACAGCTGACTGGCAAAAAATGCCAGTTCAAGACCACGAGAAGCCAATGCGTTACAGAAGAGAGCCTGGCACTACTATATGTGTAGGAATGAATCTGTTTAATCTTGGCGAGTACAGAAATATCAGAGAGGTTGTAGATAAATATGTTAAGTTCCCTGATATAAAGGTTGAGTATGACGGACCCGAGGGAAATAAGGAGTACCCTACTAAAGTCGATTTTTTAAATGCTGTTAATGAATTTAAAAAAGAGTATGGAGATACCTACCCAATTGTTTGCAGGCATAGCATACCTGATGAAGCTTTTGAGCAGTTAAAAAAAGACCTTCTTGAATTTGAATTTGAGTCAACTCCTGAGCTTATAATCACATACTATCCACTAGACAATTTTACAAGTGGAGATAATCTTTGTGGAATATGTGTTGATATTTCTTTGAATATCAATTATAAACAAGGTATATTCGAATTTAAGAATGTATCTTATGAATTAGAGCTAAGCACACAAATTAAGCTTTATGAAAAAGATACTAGCTTAGTGATTATTTATTCTGTTGATTTTCCTGATAAATTAGAAGACAAATTAAACAACATATTACCTTATCCAGGAAATAAAGGAAAAACAATCAAAGCATATAATCGCCTTGATACTCCTCATGCGTTAGTAATAAACTTTGATACTCTATATAAATCATTTAGCTCATCTGAAAAAAAAGTGTTTGAAACGATTATTGAAAATAATCTTGAAACAAGCCATGGAATAATTGCATATAATGGTGTATTTGCCGACAAATTAGATATTGTAAAATATAATTCAAACTCACGAACAATAATACTTCTTGGTGGGAATTATGCTCCTGATGTAAATGTAGCACGTAATAAAATCAGCAATCTACCTATAGAATGTGTTTTTGAGCTAGAGAGCATATTAAAAACATTAAAAAATGTCAGCTCATATAATTATTACACCCCTATTCCAAAGAAGCATTCATCTGAATATTTTTATTTAACTGAAAAGAAGCTGTATGAGCTAACAACAAACCATCCAGAATGGGAAGAAAAAATTTTGATTGAAGCTTATAGCGAAGAATTCAAGGAAGAATATGCATCCATTTCAAAAATAGATGAGGCACTTAAGAAATGTGAAAACGTAAGATTAAAATTTTTAAAGAAATCTTTATATGATAACATAGCTTTGCTTTTCTTAAAAAAGCACTATATTCTTTGTGCTAATAATTATTTTTATCAGCTTGCTGATAAAAAAGAAGGCTTTATTGATACAAGTGATTTTCCTGTTCAGCTATTTGCTAAATTTCCTGAAAGCTCTAACCTTTTAGGCATAGTGAATTATTCTAATATTAATACCTACTCCCCTGAGCACAGATTTTCTAAGTGGCTTATTGAAAATCGTGAAAAGCTTCAAAAGGAGCTTCCTGAGCTTTATCGTAAAATATTAGAAATAATGATTATGTCAAATAGCAAAAATGAAGTTATCGAGGCTTTAAATACCAGACTTGAACAGCTGAAAGGCTATAAAAGCAATATATTTAATGTTACTGATCAGCTTTTACTTAACGACTTAGATCTTAAATAATAGATTATGAATTAATAATATAGCTATTTTGCAAGCTAAAAATGCTACCTTTGAAATTTACATAATTTCTTATTTAAAGCAACGGGGCTTATTATTAGCGATTTTTCCCAAAAATTTATAGGCTAAGGTACTGCAAGGGTGCAGTACCTTAGCCTTTTATTTTGCTATAATTTACAGCCAGCCATAAAACAGCCCTATAAACAGCAAAAAGGGACGGATTAACCGTCCCTTACAAAGTGTATGCAATTAAAAAATTATTTTACAGCCTTCTTGCGAGCAGCGAAAGCAACGCCTAGAGCTGCTGTTAGTGTAGCAACTAGAGCAAAGATTGGTGTGCTGTCACCAGTTGTTGTTGTACCTGTGCTTGTGCTGCTTGAAGATGATGAGCTTGTTGTTGAATTGCTTGATGAAGAAGTTGACGCTGTTGTAGCTGTTGTAGCTGTTGTAGCTGTTGTAGCGTCTGTGCTTGTAGCCTGCTCTGATGAAGAAACAGTAACGCCTAGCTCCTTAGCAACCTTATCCTTAACCTCTTCCCATGATAGACCTGTTGCAGCCTTACCGTCAGCATCCCAGTCCATATAAGCCTCACCGTCAACGATACCATCTTTACCGTTCTGTGGGTTGTACTTCTTAACGAAGTTATCGTATAGGTTCTGGTTTGACTCGCCAGGTAGGAAAGCTGTACCGATTACATCACCAACTGATGATACAACCTTATGAGGACCACAGTCTGGGTTGTTTCTCCAGCCTAGACCATAAGCCTGCTTCTTTGAGTCTACTGGGTTCTGGAATGTTGTATCCATTACATAGCATGTATCGCCGACACAGTTAGCATTGATTACTGTATCATATGTCTGAATACCACTCTCACCAGAAACGATGATTAGGTTCCAGTCGCCATCTACTTCGATGTTATATGTAGCTGTGTTACCGTCTTCAGAAATTGTCATTTTCTCGTTCTTGTTCTGCCAGCCGTACATGCTGCCGCCACCCTCTAGGCCGTTCCAAATGTGAGCATAGAAAGCTTTGTTTGCAGCCTTCCAGTTTTCTGGAATTTCGAATGTAAATTCACCTGTGAAAGCAGATGTGCTTACTGCGCTTGCACAAGCCATTGAACCAAGAATAGCAACGCTTGACAATACGCTAAGAATTTTCTTTGTCATTTTAGTCTCCTCCAATAATATATAATCGTTTTGAAGCATACACTTCAGTAAGATAATTATATAATATATTTTTAAAATTAGCAACCAATTTTCTAAAAAAAAGTATATTGCTTTTACCCTAACATAGCAAAACCCTTAATAATATTTTTGTTAATTTTAAACATTCATACTATTATTAAGAATTTAGTTTTTCTTTTCTCTTTTTTTATTAGCAAAAAACGCTATACCCATTGAGGACATAAAGGTTAATGCAAGTGCAGTTACAGCAGATGTTTGTGATGTATTAACTGTACCATTAGTAGTATTTGTACTGGTTGTAGCTGTAGCTGTAGCTGTTGTTGGTGCTGTTGTTGAATTTTGTGTTGCTGTTGTTGCACTGCTGGTTGGTTTTTCTGTTGGTGCAGTTGTGCTTGGCTGAGTAGCTTCGTCTGTTGGAGCCTCTGTGCTTGGCTGAGTAGCCTCGTCTGTTGGAGCCTCTGTGCTTGGCTGAGTAGCCTCGTCTGTTGGAGCCTCTGTGCTTGGCTCGGTAGCCTCGTCTGTTGGAGCCTCTGTTGGAAGCTCTGTATTTTCAGCTACTATTTTTGTGATTTCTTCAATAAGCTTAGCACGGTTTTCATCTGTTACAAGCTCTGGTTGATCATAGCCTGTGTAGCCCTTATCCATACCTTCTTTATAGTTATTTATAAACACGTCAACTATTGATTCTGGAGTTTCGCTTGACGATAAATGAGTACCATAAACCTTACTAAGTGAAGTAATAGAAATATGTGCACCATTTGACTTATTGTTTTTCCAAGAAACCATAGGAAAAGCCATTTCTGTATCTACTGGAAACATACCATAATAGTCACCTGATACATATGCTGTATCTCCCATACAGCTATCATCAAATGTTACCTCCCATGTTTGATTTCCACCAAGAGCGTGAAATATCATCAGGTTTGAGTTTATAGCTTCACCATCTTCGCTTTTAACAGGCACATCATAGGAATATAGATAATCGCCTATATTAGTCATTTTACATGCCTTTGAATCCCATTTGAATAATGAGCCCTCTGTATCACTCCATACATAGCAATACATTACATTATCCTTTTTAGCCTTGTACAAATTAGTGCTGTCAAAATAAATTGTTCCTCTGGTATCCTCGTTTACCTCCTCTGCTGATGTAGCTACAGCAGTTATAGTACCCATTGTTGCAACCATAGCTACAATAAGGGCACAGCTTAAAAGCTTCTTTTTCATAATGTTCTTCTCTCCTTATAATTTATTTTAGGATTTGTAAATATAAAAACTATGTAGTGTGCTAATTTCGATTTAATTAAATGTGGATAAATTTGGATTTGTCGGGGGTGTTAGGAATTAGCACAAACCAAAACTTAAAGTTTGGGTTCAGCCTTTTTAAAGGCTGGTGGGTCATGCAACCAATTTGCGAAGCAAATTGATTGCCACAATCAATCCCGTAGGGATTGGTTGTATTATGTAAAGCCCTCGTGGGATTTTACGCAATCAATCCCTATGGAATTGGTTACATTAGGCGAAGCCCTAAACGCATAATCGTCTTTTTAAAATGCCGTTTTAAACGGCATTTTAGGAATTAACGAGAAGTTAAAGGGCTTTGCCCTTTAAAATCCCACGAGGGGTGTTACCCCTCGACCCAACCACCCTTTAAAAAGGCTGGACCGAAACTTTACGTTTTTTCTCCATCGTAGTTTGTGCGTTAGCCCTACAAACCCAAATTTATCTTTCCATCTACTCAAATATTTATCAGCACCCAACATTACACTTGCATAATATTATAATACAACAATCAAATTAATTCAACCATAACAGAAATTTTATACCTATATTTTATCTTCTAAACAAAAAGGCTATCACAAATTTAAACAATTTGCAATAGCCTTTAGTATTATTAATATTATTCTGCTACTTCATAATCCTCAGTTGGCTCTTCTGTTGTAGCCTCTTCGGTTGGCTCTTCGGTATCTGTTGTGTCATCCTCAGGAGCAGATGTTGGTTGCTCTGTTGATAGGCTTGGATTATATACACCCTCTATCAAGGTATTTCTTTCGTTTACAAAGTCGATGTCGTACTTTCTCCAAATCTGACCATCAACCTCTACATAAACAACTGAAGTTGATTTACCCTTTACCTGGAAGTTAATCTTGCCTACCTCTGCTGGTACCATTGTACCACTTACAGTTTCGTCAAGCACACCGTCAACAGTAACTCTTACCTCGCAGGCTGTTGTAGCATTTGTAGGAAGTAGAACTGTCATATCGTAAATCTTATATTTATCTACACCCTTAGCAACATAAGCCTTAACTGTTGAGCCTAGCTCTACAACGCTTCCCTTTAGTGGGCTTTGTCCTATTACTGATTCAGCTGTCATATCAACCTCGTTGTTATAGTCATAATCAAAGGTCAAACCAACAGCAGCTACTGCCTCTGATGCTTCATCTCTTGTTTTACCTGTAAGATCAGGAACTGTAACAGTAGTTACCTCCTCTGTTTTCTTTACAAATATCTTAACCTTTTCTACTACGGTTATTTCACTACCAGCCTTTGGTGTAGTATCTCTTACTATATTTTCAGCTGTATGCTCGTCTTCAATATAGATAACCTCTGGTGTTAAGCCCTTAGCCTTTACCTTTGCTACGGCTGCCTCCTCTGGGTCATTTACTACAAATGGTACGCTTATAAGAGTATCTGAGCTGTTTACAGTAAGTGTTACAACTGCACCCTCTTTTACCTTTTTAGAGCCTGCCTCTGGCTCCTGCTTCATAATTTCGCCCTCTGGTTTGCTTGAATCATATACATTTATAATATCCCATTTGAAATTATAGCTTGCATTATCCTTAACATCTGAATAATTCATACCTATAAAATTAGGAACATCTACTGAAGCTGTATTTGTAGCCTCGCAGGAATGTAGCAATGCAAGAGAAACAAAAAGTATAGCACATAATGCAAATGAAATTAAAGCACCTGATATTATGTTGAAGGCTGGTGAACGTCTTTTTTCTGCTGCATCTACATATTTTGCATTTACTGGCTCGTTTTCATCAGTGTCAGCTGTTGCAGGCTCCTCAGGATATTCATAGTTGAACATTATCTCTGGCTTTTTAGTAACCTTTTGTAAATCCTTAAGCATTTCTTCTGCTGACTGATAACGCTGTACAGGCTCTTTACGCATTGCTCTCAGAGTAATCTCCTCAAGTCCCTTTGGAATATCGCTGTTGATCTCTCTTGGTGGCTTAGGATTTGACTGCAACTGCATAATCGCTACTGAAACAGCACTGTCTGCCTGAAATGGTAACTGACCTGTAAGCATTTCGTAAAGCATTACACCAATAGAGTAAACATCGCTTTTACCGTCTGTATGCTCGCCTCTTGCCTGCTCTGGTGCAATATAATGAACAGAGCCGATAGCCTTGTCTGTCATAGTACGAGTTTCGGTATTTGAAAATCTTGCTATACCAAAATCTGTTACCTTAATAGTACCGTCCTGCAAAAGCATCATATTCTGTGGCTTTACATCTCTGTGCACAATACCCTTTTCGTGAGCGTGTTGCATAGCCTTTAAAATTTGGCTTGTGAAATATACAGCCATTTTCCAGTCGATAGATTTCTCTTGCTGTTCAATATATTCCTTTAAAGTAATACCGTCGATAAATTCCATTACGATATACTGCATAACATCGCCAAAGCTTACATCATACACCTTAACAATATTAGGATGTGATAAAACAGCAATTGCCTTTGACTCGTTTTTAAATCTTCTTATAAATTCACTGTTGCGTGAAAATTCGTCCTTTAGAATTTTTATTGCAACTGTTCTGTTATTTTTTATGTCCTTAGCCTTATAAACCGTTGCCATACCACCAACGCCGATAAGCTCTTGGATTTCGTATCTTCCGTCTAGTTTTTTACCTACATACTTGTCCATCGTTATCACTCCCGAATGTTATTTGCATATATTACAGCAACAGTTATGTTGTCCCTTCCACCCTGCTGTTTTGCCTCTTCTACCAAAGCGTTTGTAAGGTTGTTCGCCTTGTATTGTCTGACAAATTCCAATATGCCTTCATCTGATATATAGTTAGAAAGTCCATCTGAGCACATAATAATAATATCATCATCATCAAATGGTACCTCTTTGTAATCTACCTCAATATAAGGGTTTATTCCTACTGCACGGGTTATAAAATTCTTGTTTGGATGAACCCTTGCCTGCTCTGGTGTAAGCTCGCCTCTATCTACAAGCTCCTGCACAACAGAATGGTCAACAGTAAGCTGTGTAATCTCATTATTGTGTACCAGATAAACCCTGCTGTCACCAACGTGTGTAATCATAGCCTTTTTATTATGAACTAAAACAAGCTCCATTGTTGTGCCCATACCAGATAGCTCACGATTTTTAAGTTGCATATGATATACTGTGCTGTTAGCCCTATATACTATCTCTTTGAGGAAGCTCTCGGATTGATACTCTCTACCGTTACAATCAAAAAAGCCTATATTTTCCTTTGCAACCTCTACTGTTGTAGCACTTGCAACATTACCACCATTTGCACCACCCATTCCATCACATAGCACTACCCACAGTGAATTTCCGTCGTGCATTAATCCACCGTCAACAGCGTCCTGATTACTTGAGCGTACAAGACCTATATCGGTTTGTGTAAAAAGCTCCATCACGATTACCTCCTTTTCCTATAAATTTACTCCTGTGCTATTCCTCTAGTCTTTTACCTCTGAGCTGACCACAGGAAGCATCAATATCAGAGCCTAATGTTCTTCTTATTGTGGCTGTTACGCCATGGCTCTCTAATATATTACTAAAGTCAATTAATCTTTTCTTTTTACTTTTCTGATAGGCTGTACCGTTTACATTATTTACTGGTATAAGATTTACATGGCACAGCATACCCTTTATAAGCTGTGCAAGCTCTCTTGCACAGTCATCACTATCATTTACGCCATCTATCATTGCGTATTCAAAGGTTATTCTTCTGTTTGTTGTCTTTGCGTAATCTCTGCAAGCCTTAATAAGCTCGTTTACATTATACTTATTATTAATAGGCATTGTACGACTGCGTATTTCATCGTTAGGTGCGTGTAACGACACCGACAATGTAATTTGTAGCTTCAGCCTTGCAAGCTCGTACATTTTTGGTACTACGCCACAGGTTGAAAGCGTTATATGCCTCATACCAATGTTAATACCCTTATCAGATGAAACCAACGATAAAAATTTTATAACATTGTCAAAGTTATCCAGAGGCTCACCCATACCCATAAGAACTATATTTGAAATTCTTATGCTGTTGTCTATTTGTGCAGACTGAATTTGTGCAAGCATTTCTGACGGTGTAAGATTTCTTGAAAATCCACCCCTACCTGTTGCACAGAAGGTACAGCCCATTTTACAGCCCACCTGTGTAGAAATACATATTGTATATCCGTGGTGGTAATCCATAAGTACAGACTCTATAAATTCACCATCGTGAAGCTTAAATAAATATTTTATTGTACCATCATAACAAGAAATCTGCTTTTTTTCAATAGTTAATACAGAGATGTAATATAATTCAGACAGGCTTTTTCTTATATTCTTAGGTATATTAAGCATTTCGTCAAAGGACTGCACTGCTTTTTCGTGCAACCATTTGAAAATCTGCTCGGCTCTATAAGCAGGTAGCCCCAGAGCGTTCATCTCGGCTGTAAGCTCAGCAAGAGTCAATGATTTTATATCCTTCAGCTCATTCACGGGCGTACCTCTTTTCTTAAAAAATTATCTTCTTACAAACAGGCTTATAAAGAAACCGTCACTACCATTTTTATCTGGTGCTAATGTAACAGTATTCTCGGTTATACCTATAGCGTTTATTATATCATCTTTTAATTCAATCTTCAAGGGTTGAAAATCTGAATGTTCTGTTAAGAATCTTTTTACATTTTCTTCGTTTTCGGCAGGATTTAGTGTACAGGTGGAATAAACAAGCATACCACCTGCTTTTACATATTCTGAACAGCTACAAAGTATATCATATTGTAGCTGTGGCAAGCTATCCAGTCCTAAATCCTCTTTATATTTAATTTCTGGCTTACGTCTTATTATACCTAAGCCAGAGCAAGGAACATCACATAATACTCTGTCAGCCTGTGGCAAATTGTCATTGCTCAAGGCATTTCTTAGCTGAGCATTTATATTTTTTATTCCCAGTCTGTAAGCACCGTTATTTATCAGCTTAACCTTATGCTCGTACATATCAAAGGCTTTCAGCTCGCCCTTATTCTCCATAAGCTGAGCCATTGTAAAGGCTTTTCCACCTGGTGCAGAGCAAAAATCATAAACAAGCATATCTGCCCTTGGTGCAAGCACACCACAGCAAAGCTGTGACGCTATATCCTGCACATGAAAAAGCCCTTGTCTGTACTGCACTGTATTTTCAATAGCACCTGTTGCACTTACAAACAACGCATTGTCTACAGATGCATATTCTGCTATTATTCCGTTATCCTCAAAGGATTTTTTAAGCTCCTTTGCAGTTGTTTTAAGAGTATTTACTCTTACTGCAATAGGTGGTCTGCCCGACTGATTTTCTAAAATTCCTACGGTGCTTTCTTCTCCGTAGGAATTAAGCCATAGCCTTACAATGCTTTCGGGTGTTGAATATAGTACAGAATAATAAGCTACCTTATTAGCCTTATCTGGTAGCTTATATTTACAGCCTGCTCTTATAAAGCTACGCATTACTGCATTTATAAAGCCCGATGCCTTTTGTAGCTTCATACCCTTTGCAAGCTTTACACTTTCATTTACTGAGGCACTTTCTGGCACCTTATCCATAAATAAAAGCTGTAAAAAGCCTAGTCTTAAAATATTAAGCACAGGAGGCTCTATCTTTTTAAGGCGAATGCTTGTGTACTGTCTGATAATATAATCAAGCAATATTTTTCTTTCGAGCACACCATAAACAAGTGCCGAGCAAAAGCCTGCGTCTTTGCCTGTAAGCTCTGCTTCTTTAAGGCTGTTATTCAATTCTATATTCGAGTAAGCACCCTCTTGTTCTATTTTTAAAAGAATTTTAAGTGCAATTTTTCTGGGATTTTTCATAGATTAATTCCTTACTTATTCAAAAACTGTATCGGTAGTAATTCTGTAGCCACGCACAAAGTCATCTGATTTCATACGCTTTTTACCCTCAAGCTGTAGCTCGTGGATTACTAAGGAGCCTTCACCACAGGCAACTGTCAATGGCTTTTCGCAAAGCACCCTGCCAGCCTTACCACCCTTATCACATAGTGTAGTTGCAAAAATTTTAACCTTTTTACCATTTACTACTGCTGTAGCAACAGGCCATGGGTTTAGCCCACGCACCTGATTATGAATTTGCTGTGCAGATTTATTCCAATCTATTTTACAAAGCTCCTTTGTAAGCATTGGTGCATAGTTAGACAGGCTGTCGTCCTGCTTTTCTGGCACAACTGCGTTGTTTTCAAGTGCTGTAAGGGTTTCTGTAATAAGGTCTGCACCCATTTGAGAAAGTCTGTCGTGAAGCTCACCGGCTGTTTCGTTTTCGCCAATTTTTGTAGCAGATTTCAGTAGCATATCGCCAGTATCTAAGCCCTCTGCCATTTTCATTGTAGTTACACCAGTTTCTTCCTCACCGTCAAGCACACACCACTGAATAGGGCCTGCACCTCTGTACTTTGGCAGAAGTGACGCATGCACATTTACACAGCCGTATTTTGGCAGGTCAAGAATAGCCTTAGGCAGAATTTTACCATAGGCAACAACAACTATTACATCTGGCTTTAATTCCTCAAGTATTTTCAGTGCCTCACCGTCCTTCATAGAGTTTGGCTGAAATACTGGAATTTCGCTTTCTGATGCTCTTACCTTTACAGGTGGTGGTGTAAGGGTGTAGCCTCTGCCCTTTGGTTTATCTGGCTGAGTAAATACACCTGTTACATTATGCCCTGCCTTTATAATAGCGTCTAATGGCAACACAGCAAATTCTGGTGTGCCCATATATACAACATTCATTCTTTATTCTCCTTAGTCAAGCTCTGACTCGTCTATCATTCTGATTGTACGCTCCTTGAAAAGCACACCGTCAAGGTGGTCAAGCTCGTGACATAGACAACGAGCAAGCAAGCCCTCGCCACTGATTGTAAACTCCTCGCCTTTTCTGTCGTAAGCCTTTACAGTAACCTTCATAGGTCTTTTTGTAATACCCCACTCATTAGGGCAAGACAAACAGCCCTCCATTTCCTCTTGATTACCACTTTGCTCGATAATCTCTGGGTTTACAAGCTCAACATCAACGTTAATTTCTGGAATGTTAATAACTACAACTCTGCGTAAAACACCTACCTGTGGTGCTGCTAGTCCTACACCGTTGGCATTTTCAAGAGTTTCCTTCATATCATCAATAAGAGTTGATAATCTTTCATCAAATTTTACTACTGGGTGGCACTTTTTAGCAAGTACATTGTCACCCTCTTTTACAATATTTCTCATTGCCATATTAAGTTCCTCCTTAATATTTATCATAATATCAAACTTAAAGGATAAAAAAGCGTAAAGTTTGGGTCCAGCCTTTTCAAAGGCTGGCAGGTCGAGGACAGCGTCCTCGTGGGATTTTAAAGGGTGAAACCCTTTAACATTTCGTTAATTCCTAAAATGCCGTTTTCAACGGCAATTTAAAAAGACGATTATGCGATAATGACTCTGTCCTTAAAACCTGTAAGGGGTTTCACATAATGC
>JAXJTP010000021.1:0-14306 GCA_036309525.1 Acutalibacteraceae bacterium
ATATTCTTCTATATCCATTTTTTCCGTTAATATATTCCATTACTGCTTTTTTCTTGAATTCATAACTGTATTTTGTCATTAAAAATCCCGACCTCCAAAATGTTAGATTTTTGGTCTAACTTTTTGGGGTCGGGTCAATCACCTATGAAGTGGGGTGTTATAATGTGCATTTTTTAATTTTGTTCTTTAAATGGTATTAAATATAACAGTATATCTCTATATACTTACTCTGTTATGTACTCACCCTCTGTTATAGTGTTTACACCATAGTATTTAGACATAAATGTATTACTGTTTTCTCCTACATCAAAGGCGTCGGCATAATAATACAAATCGTATTTTGATATTGCATTAATTGCAGGAACCTCTATATCAAGGTTACCCTTTGCCTTTTGGTCCAGTATATATGCCTCTCGTGTGTTATACTGCTCAGCTACATCAGCAACTCGGCTATACTCAATAATACTGCTACATATAAAGCAAAGCATTAAAGCTAATGTCATTATACTGCACGCCTTATTAAGCTCCTTTTTATCACCAAGATTATCAATAAGCTTATCTAATAAAGCTAGAAAAACTAAAATAAACATTATAACTGGTGCACACCACGCCCTTATTGCAAATATAGGAACAATAACCATTGAATAGCAGGATGCTAAGCCTCCCAGAATATACGCAACAATATGCATATTATCCTTCAAAGCATTCAAAATATACTCCTTTGATATATTCTTCTTGCTCTTGAAATGCAAAAACAATACTATTCCTAACATTAACAAAATAATAGGTGTAAGGTAATAGAAAAGCTTTATTGTAATCATAGCAAAGTTTTTAACTATCATAGCTATTAAATTGCCTGAATTTGCACTTTCATCCTCAAGTCTTCTTAGGCTTCCTAATGTTACTAAGATAAAGCCACATAATGAGCTTATAGCACCACTGAACATCCACGCTCTTAATTTTACACCCTTAAGCTTATAGCCAATTATAAACACAGCTGAAGCTACAACCATAATTAAAGCAGTTTGTTCGTGTATCCACGTTGCAAAAAAGGCATAAACAAACATAAACACAGTAAATAAGATGCCTTTTAGCTTACTGCTCTGTTTTGTCTGTGTGTCTGTATTCACATAATAATTTCTATATGGAATTATAAACAAAAGCATTGCTACACTAGCACATAGATAATTTGCACTACCTGTTATCCATAAAATACTTTGGCCATAGGCAGGTACCAGTAAAAACACCAATGCAAAGGCAAAGGCTATTCCCAAAGGCTTCAGCTTTTTTCTGAAGCCAAACGCATTATAATACAAAGCAACATTTAACCCGATATATATAACGGTGTTGATAATATTAAAAATCATCTTATCAGGAATAATATAAATCATACTTAACAGGCTAGCCAATCTTACATTTGCTCTTTCGTACAGGCAAAAATGCTTAAAAGACTCTATTGCTTCACCCACTGTTGTAATTCTTTCACCTGTTACACGAGACGCAGAAAACAGAAAGTCATCTGAATACAAAACAGTTTTACAATTAAACATAAAGAACAAAACAGCAGAAAGAAACAAAACTAACAGAAAAAACAGTATATCTGTTTTCAATGCTTTTTTAGAATTGATTTTATCCTTCATTAAAATCCCCCTATTGTAGATATTGTTAGCTTAACAACATCACTCTACTACCCCTTGCTATGCTCTGAATCAGTAAAAATATTGAAGTATAATTTTATTCATAGACAATATCTTCCATTTTGATTACCACAGTATCGTCAATAACCTTAACAGAGCCACCCAAAGGCCACAACGGCATATTTTTAACCTCTTCTGTTCTTGATAATTCACTTCTTGATTCAAAAGAGGCCCAGTTATAATCTGCCTCAATCAGTTTTTTCGTATAATTTTTTATGCTGGAATCTAAAATTCCACCATATAAATTCATTCCCTCAGAGTAGAAAATTTTAATAGGTACTTCTTCAGAAATATGACTTTCTGCATCAAAATCTCCAATAAAAGCAACCTTCATATCGCTTGAGGTCATTTCCTGATCAATGCGAGTTACAAGCTTTAATGTCTGTGCATACATTGATTTATTATTCAAATCCATTATATAGTATGCCTTATTTGCCATTATTGAAAAATTGAATATTATCATACATAAAAGAATTGCAACTGTATTTTTCAGCTTTAAATTAACATATTTATCTGCAATAATAACAAGTAAGATATATACTAACGAAAAGCTTTGTAGCATTATGGTATAGTAAAATGCTGTTGGCGATATGAATCTTATTGCGTATATGCAATAAGGCATTGCTAAACAGGCTAGAAACAATAAGCCTAATTGAATTTTTCTTTCATATATCTTTTTACGTATAACTACATAAACACCTGCTACAAACGAGCATATAACAAATAATATATTCAGTATACTATAAATATCACCTATTCCCTCTTTTACAAAAAAGCCACCAAAGGAACGAATTACACTGAATATAGTTACCAGATTTATGTTCAGCGTTCCTACATTATTAATTCCCTGATACTCCACAGGAACTACTCCCTGAATTTTCATTAGTATCTTCCATACAGCATAGTATAGCACTAACGCACAGGCAAAAATAATTAAGTATTTTCCTATATATTTAAAACAATCTTTGTTGCTTAATTTTCCATCAATTAATTTTATTATAAAGTCGCAGGCAACCAGCATAAGTCCAAATGAAAGGTAAGCCTGATATGTACCACAGGATAAGCATAACAGAATAACGCCTATCACTGAAAAAAGTATTTTTCTTTTTTCTAAGGTAGTTAAATAAATAGCTAATGCAGACATCAGCATAGCCAGCATATAGCCATCTGCTGTAAACTGGTAAAAAAATGTATTTGTTACTGCTGGAAAGGTTACTAATATTCCAGCTATAAGAATACAAGGTATGGGTTTATCTATGTTGAACATCTCAACTATAAGCACAGCCGTCAAGCCGATAAATACTAATGAGAACAAACCAATTACCCAAGGCAAATCAAAGTATGTACTGAACATACAGGCTATTGTTAAAAACCATCTTCCTGATCTAATCATATTTTGGTCATGATAAAAATTAAAAGCTGTATCATGATTCAACAACAAATTAGTAAATTTATATATATGAGTCAATAAGCCTATTACCATTACTGCTGTAAAGGCTATTTTCCAGTGACTCTTTATTTTTTCTCTGTAAAATTTAACAAAAGCCTCTCCCATATAAAAATCTATCCTTCCTCAAGCATACTTTCAGATTTATATAATACTTACCCCCACCAAGCAAAGCTGAGTGGGGGTACTATGTGTTAAATTAAAAATCAAAAAATCTTAAAAATTAGTCAGCGTACTTATCCTCGCCACCCCAAGAATACATCTTTCTTAGCTCCTCACCAACAGCCTCTAGCTGATGTGAAGCCTCGATTCTTCTTGTTGAGTTGAAGTGTGCTCTGCCGTTCTTGTTCTCAGCAATCCACTTAGAAGCAAATGTACCATCCTGAATCTCCTCAAGAACCTTCTTCATTTCCTTCTTTGTTTCCTCTGTGATTAGACGCTTACCTGTCTCGTAGTCACCAAACTCAGCTGTGTCAGAAATTGAATATCTCATCTTTGAGAAACCACCACTGTAGATTAGGTCTACGATTAGCTTCATCTCGTGGATACACTCGAAGTAAGCGTTCTCTGGTGCATAGCCAGCCTCTACTAGAGTCTCGAAACCAGCCTTCATAAGAGCTGTAACACCACCACAAAGAACAGCCTGCTCACCAAATAGGTCAGTCTCTGTCTCTGCCTTGAATGTTGTCTCTAGTACACCTGCTCTGCTACCACCAATACCAGCAGCGTAAGCAAGACCTAGGTCTGTAGCCTTACCTGTAGCATCCTGATATACAGCGATTAGACAAGGTACACCCTTACCCTCTACATACTCACTTCTTACTGTATGACCAGGACCCTTTGGAGCGATCATAAATACGTCAACATCAGCTGGTGGAATAATCTGCTGATAGTGAATGTTAAAGCCGTGAGCAAATGCTAGTGCCTTACCAGCTGTTAGGTTTGGCTCGATGTCGTTCTTATATAGAGCAGCCTGTCTCTCGTCGTTAATAAGAATCATAATGATGTCAGCGTTCTTAGCAGCGTCAGCAGCTGTCATAACCTTTAGACCAGCCTTCTCTGCTCTAGCCCAGCTCTTTGAGCCCTCGTATAGACCAACGATTACATCTACACCACTCTCGTGTAGGTTTAGTGCGTGAGCATGACCCTGACTACCATAACCAATAATTGCTACTGTTTTGTCCTGTAGAAGACTTAGATTACAGTCTTCCTGATAATAAATTTTTGCCATTGCAATTCTTCCTCCTTATGCCATAAAATGTGGCTATCTTATATAATACATCATAAAAATGATTATGTCAATTATTTACTAGATATACTGCCCTTTTCTACAGCAACCATACCTGTTCTTACAATCTCTTTAATACCGTATGGCTTTAGCAGACTGTTAAGTGTTTCAATCTTGTCAGAAGTGTCTGCCAGCTCAAGTGTAATTGTGGCAACACTTACATCAATTATCTTTGCACCCATAAGCTCTGCAATTGTAACAATTTCAAGTCTGTTTGTTGTATTGCATTTAACCTTTAGCAGTGCAAGCTCTCGGCTTATGTAGGTATTCTCCTTTAAAAGCTTAACCTCTATAACAGGAATAAGCTTACTAACCTGCTTCTGAATCTGCTCGGCTATATATTCGTCACCGTCAGCTACTATTGTAATTCTTGAGATAGTTGAATCAGCTGTTACACCAACTGCAAGGCTATCTATATTAAAGCCTCTTCTTGAGAAAAGACCTGTGATTTTACTAAGCACACCAGCCTGATTTTCAACAAGCATAAAAATAGTATGTTTCATAATAAAGCCCTCCTACCTAAGTTAAACAGATGGTGTGTCAGGGCTTACCTTACACACTAATATAAATGCCTTATCAGAATTCACCATTTTCTCGGCATACATTTCTGCTTCTTCGTTAGATGTAGCATAGGCTGACTCTATATTGTAAGCCTCTGCAATCTTCATAAAGTTTGGTGTTTCCTCATCAAGGAAGGTAGCAGTATAATGAGCATTGTAATGGTTCTTCTGAAGCTCACGCACCATACCAAGTCTATCGTTACGCATAATAATGATTTTTACATTAAGGTGATTCTGTGCTATTGTGCCAAGCTCATTCATACCCATCTGGAAAGAGCCATCACCACATACAGCAACAACCTGTCTGTCTGGTCTTGCAAACTTTGCACCCATAGCAGCAGGCACAGAGTAGCCCATTGTACCCATACCACCTGTTGTTAAAAATCTACCCTCTTTAATCTGGAAGTTATTTGCACACCAAATCTGATTCTGACCAACATCGGCTACAAGAATAGACTTATTTGGCATCATCTCTGAAAGCTTAGCAATAAAGCTTCTAGGCTCTACACAGCCCTCAAAGGTAGGTGCCTCTCTGTACATCTCACTCTTCCAACGGTCTGTTGTATCCTCCCACTCCTGTGAAACGTGGTAATCACCGATAGTATCGCAAAGCTTATTGATAACATTATTCATATCACCAACAATAGGTACAGTAACTGATACATTTTTACCAATTTCAGCTGGGTCAATATCAATATGAATAATTTTAGAATTTGCTGATAGCTGACCAGGAGCAGCAACAGCTCTGTCGCCCACTCTTGCACCACAGATAAGAATAACATCAGCCTCGTGAATAGCTCTGTTAGCTACACCCTTACCATGTGAGCCAAGCATACCAAGATACAGCTTGTTCTCTGTTGGCATTACACCAATACCCATCATTGTAGAAACAACAGGAATACCAGTTTTAGTAGCAAACTCAACAAGCTTCAGCTTTGAGCCAGATGTAAGCACACCACCACCTGCACAGATAATTGGTCTTGTTGCAGACCTAATAAGCTCAACAGCTCTTTCAATCTGCTTTGTATGACCCTCTGTACAAGGCTTATAGCCTGTAATCTCTGCCTTTTCAGGATATACAAATTCTTCTACTTTATTTGTCTGAATATCAATAGGCACATCTATAAGAACAGGACCTGGTCTGCCTGATGTTGCTATGTAAAAGGCTTCTTTAAATATTCTTGGCAAATCCTCTGTTCTCTTTACTAAATAACTATGCTTAACAAAAGGCTCACAGGCACCTGTTATGTCTGCCTCCTGAAATACATCTCTACCTATAAGGTCGCTTCTAACCTGACCAGTAATTGCAATTATTGGAATAGAGTCCATATAAGCAGTAGCAATACCTGTAATCAGGTTTGTTGCACCAGGACCCGATGTAGCAACACAAACACCAGGCTTGCTTACAGAACGTGCATAACCACTTGCTGCATGAACTGAATTTTGCTCTTGTCTTACAAGAATGTGCTCAATTGGCGACTCCATAAGTGCATCATAAAAAGGACAAATTGCTGCACCAGGGTAGCCGAACAAGATTTCTACATTCTCTTGCTCAAGGCATTTTACCATTATTTCAGCACCGCTAATCATATTCGTCACACTCCCATCAAAATATACATTTTCATCATATATTATAGACTAAAAGCACTCTAAAATCAAGTAAGATTGACGTGTATAAATTTTTTTAAAAAAATTTAATAAAAGGTGTTGACAAAACCATTGCGTTGAGCTATAATAATGAAGCTGTAAGAAATCAGCAAGCTAAATATCGCGGGATGGAGCAGATGGTAGCTCGTCGGGCTCATAACCCGAAGGTCGTCAGTTCAAGTCTGGCTCCCGCAACCACACTAAATGGCTTAAACACTGCGTTTAAGCCATTTTTCTTTTTGTCAAAAATCTTGTAAAAACAGGCATTTCTAACACTTTTCTAACACAATGTATGTTGAATGGTGTTAGATTTTTTTATTTTGAGTGCTAAAAGCTTTTTATTTCAAGTTAAAAATAAAAAATTTAAGCGTTGCGTTTGAAGGTATTCCCTCTCATCTGCAACGCTTTTTATATAAGGTTATGTATTGTTATGCAGTTACAATCTTGGTACATACCACACACCAAACTCTGAAAACATCGGTAAAATGGTTGCATTCAGAAAACACTAAACATCACCATTTGCATTATTCCGTTAAAGATATAATATTATTCCGATAACATTGATATTGTTCCGATGGAGTGTTACACTAAGCAAAACACAATCTCTCAGCTATGGAAAAGCTCTTCACGGGGTATATCAACGCAAGACTAGATACTTATCTGAAAATTTTACAATATTAAGAGTTATGGAGGAAATTTATGTCTTAAACGGTTGAATTGCAAAAAATAGAATATAAAACTATAATCTCGAACTACCTGACAAAGCGAAGTAACATTTAGAAAGCAGTGCATCACTATGACATAGATAGACCAATTGCTTCATAATCCGATATTAATTTTAACTTTTCTTCTTTACTTCTCCTTGTTACCATATTTAAAAATCCTCCGTTTAACGAGAATTATATCCCATTAAACGGAGGATAGGTAGTCATGCTTGGGTTAACGCTTCCCCCTCAACTAATAGTTCTTACTGGCAAATCCGTGGTAGACTTTCACCACCAAGTTGCAGTCCTACATTATGGATGAACATCAACGATAGACAACAGCTTAGTTACCGTTGCTTATTTTCGCTTTTTCATTTTCGGGTCACCACAATTTACCATACAGGGACCCATTTAATAATAAATTTCATATTTTCTTACTAATTATTTACCATCCTATTAAAAACGCTACCTTTTCAAACTCTTAATTCATCCTAGTTAAAAACAAACGTTTTAACTAGGATAATATTTATTTATTATTAATATTATAGATAATATAGTTAAGTTTCAGTTTGTCGAAATCCTCATCAATTTTTTTAGAAATATACTCACAAAGTTCATGAGAAAGTTCCGATCTATCTTCAACTTGCTTTAAAATAGCAAAAACATGCAAGTTGTTTTCTATACATAAATCTATAATTCTATCTATCTCTTTTGCAACACTTCTATAATCATTTGCACTTAACAGAACATTTTCTTGATTGTCAAAAAATGGATTATATCTTAAAATATACGATTCCCAAATTTGATCTACACATTTTTTTGCTTTATATATATCATCATTTTCTAACTTTCTTAACGCATCAAAATTGTGGTATGTTTGTAAATTTGCACTGATATATTTTATTGTATAATCTCTACATTCATAAGCTTCAAATAAGTTTTTAACATCTTCTAGGCACATCACTTCACTTTTTAGCATTTCTATAATATTTTTTAAAATTGATGTAAATTTATCAAGTGCATTAAGGCCATTGTCGGTTACTTCACTACTGCTCAATGTTTCTACAATTAATTTATCCCAATCTGGATATTTATCTGACATATCTTTAAGTAATTTATTTATTGAACCTAACATAATTTCCTCCTAAAATTCTTTAATATTGTTTTCTAAAATCATTTACATTCAAATTTATTTTTTAGCAACATGTTATAGCGATCGGATTCTACTAAATCTACATCTTCTGTAAAAGGCTTCTTTAATTCAAATTTCGCTTTATGACCAGGAATTCCATCACTCAACATCAATTTAACATCATCTATACCATAATTGTCCCCCTTAGTACTAATCTGAGATTTATGGTATGACAACAACCTATCACTATCTAACACAATAATTTTCTTTATTGTTGATCCACTATTAAAACTATGTGATTTACAATATTTGTATCCATTTACTGTCAATTCATAAAAATTAGCTTTAGGACCTTCTATCTTATTTACAAGTTTATATTCTGACATCTCATTTAAAATACGACTCAAGTTTGATTTATCTATATTCAAATCAGAAGAAATATCTTTTTGTCGTGATATACCATTAATTAACAAATATTCCATTATTGAGTCACAATGTTTCTTTGATTTAATTTCTTCTATTTTTATACGTTGGTAATATTCATTGGCTTGTTTTAAAATATTTTCTTGATTTTTTAAATAATATCCAAAATAAAAATATTTTAAAGCCCCAGCTTGCTCGCTTTTAAATTTAAGCCCTCTGTAAACTATACTTGTTATTTTTTTTAAACTCTCATATGAAATTGATTTTATACTTTTTTCTATACTTTTAGTATAAAGTGCGAGAAGTTCTGTTGATTCTTCACTTGAAGATTCAACACATTTTTCCACAAAATCTTTCGGTTTAAACTCTTGATTTGATATTTCTTGAAATACAAATTTCAATTCTCCGTTTTCGCTCATTAATATCCCTCCTACTATATTCTTTATATGAAAAACTTTCTTCGAATATAATATAAAAAAACACCTACTTAGGCTATATTATTTCATTTATATGATGAATTAATTTCAATGGTTTTCATACATTTAGAACATGACTCACACTCGGAATTAGAGCACCTATACAACAATGTATAATCAACTGTTCCTTTATCATCTAAATTTGCATGACCAAAAGGAAAATACGAGATAGCCGGACATCTATCATTGTTTACTTCTTTCTTAGGATCTATATATGCAGCACAACAATTACACCATACTACATCACACACCATTTCTTTAGCATATGAAATGCTACGCTCAAATCTATCTCTGCCCTCAGAATAAGAAAGTATTAATAAAAGATCGATGCTGTACGTTTTTAACAACAAATCCATCAATTCCTTACAAAAAAGATCTGAACATATGCATACCCCTATTCTACCAACACCTTTATAATGTATAATTGAAATTTTATAATCTGCATGAATAGGTTCAAAATACTTTACCTTTATGATTTCAGTTTCAATTTGCTTTTCACAATCCCATTGATAAGGATGCTGTTTGCAATATTCAAATATTTCTTTTCCGCTTGAATCAATTGCATATGTTACATCTTTCCATTCACTATCTTTATTGTGCTCTGAACTCGGCAAAAATATTATCTTCGGATACGACAATTCCCAGTTTTTATTAACATAACCCTTTATGTGCTCGTGTAACTCTGGAAATGCAACCATCTCTGGAAACAAAACTATATCTGCTGCCACTTCTGCTGCATAATCTAAAGTTCGCTCCACTCTTTTTGCAACAACATTTTTCATATCATCAAGATATTTTATATAAAAATACTTAATTTGACCATCTATATCTTTATCAGCATCAAAAGGTTCTTTATTTACTAATGGAGAACAAACAATTTTAAATGGTGTATTACCTGTATATTCCCATTCATTACTACAAAAGTTATTTATATCCCAACCATCGACCTCAGAATTTTTAATCCATATAAAATTCTGTAAAACTGAAAGTGCCTTCTCGGCTAATTCCGATGGTGAACGTTCCTTCGTCTTTTTCCATTTGGGCTTATATTTAGGTATTAACTTACCACCACAAACATCAGAATTACTATTAAGTGATGAAAACTTATAGACATCATATTCTGAGGATAAAAAATATTTTTTCATACCTCTCTCTAAATCTTCTATACGATCAAGACAAGAAAGCAACGACAAATCAATTTCGTCCGATTCTTGCACATACTCCAACAAATTATCCCACTGTTCCTCATTAATATCATCGAATATCGTGTCAAACGTATTATTATTGGGATTCAAAAAAGGAAATCGTTCATAAAGTTCTTTCGTTTTAGTTCCAACATTAGACCAATAACTTCTATAAAGTTTAGATTCAGATTCTTTATCTAGAGAGCAAATTTTATCACAAAGCACAGCTATAATATCATACAAGCATTGAATATCCACAATTAACTCCCCCTCACACATACATTCTTTATTTATTATTATAATTAATAACTTTCCAAAAGTCAATAATTGTTGTAGTTTTGTTGTAGTTTCGCTATGTATAGCTTGTTTTTCTAATATTCATTAGAACATCCCCTTTTATATACATCTCATTTCCGATCGAAAACCATTAGAAATTAAATACAAAATCATACCCTTCAACAAAAATGTTATTATTTTGATTTAGAAGATAAGTAACAGCTTATATTCACACTCAATCCAAAAATGATATGCTTATTACAACAAATTCTAATACCACTACTTATATTGCAAAAGTCAACTAAAACACACGCAAAAATATCTATTACAAATATAAACCGATTCCAAAATCTACCCTTCTGCCTTTTATTTATTAACATCTATTTTAATACTTGTCCACTTTTGTTATATCTGTAAGCATCAACCGACCACATCTACCCACCATCCTTGTAATGAAATATAATTCTCATCACAAGGAGGATTTTTCATATGGCAACAAGAAGAAAAGTTAAAATAAATATCTGATTATGAGGCGAATAGTCTGTCTAAGGCAGTATAGTGCGGTGTTTGGTACATAAGCAATCAACATCAAAAACACTGCCCAGCCACAACTCTTTTATCCGTGTGATATTTATAATTCCAGTAAACGCCTTGATGTTTGCTCAGGTAGTCACAAATTTCTTTATATGTAGTATATTTATCAAGCAGTGTTTGTCCTGTTGAATATGATTTCACATTAACTACAGCATGCCAATGGTAGTTATATGCATTGTCTTCGCTTCCGTAATGTGGCACAAGCAGAACCTGATGCCCTTTCATCGTCATATAACCAAGAAAGTATTTTGCCGCTTCATCTAAGGTTCTTTGCATATGCTTAGAGTGTCTCGCACTTAATACCATATGAAATAATCTACGGTGGCTATCCAATTCACTATAGGGCTTTTGTACCTCGTAGAACTCTTCTACCATTTTGTAATAATCCAAGGTAAGACTATTAACCATAACCTCATCAAGCTCGGCAAATGGCGATGATAACACATAGTTCAATACATTCTCGATTACTGTGTCTCCGTTGTGTCTATTTCTGATGATAATAAGTGATGCTTCGTTTTTCATAAAAAATCTCTCCTTTTAAAAATAGTATTATTGTTTATATATACTTATATAGAATATATATCTTATAATAAAGATTAATAATATAAAGTATAATAATATCTATCAATATAAGTGTGTATAATATAGGTATATATAAAGTTGTAGTTACAAGGTAGGAATTGCTTCCGTAACCTCTACATTTATGTTTGTCAGTTTTTGTTTTGTTACAATTAACTTTTATTATCGCCCATTGATATTCCTGAGTTTTGTTTAATATTGGTTATTTATTAACTCAAGGTGTCAATGTTGTGATAAACACCAGTTACTTACAATCAGCTTTGTGAAAGATTATTCCACAAGCTACTGCGTATAAGCTATTGTAATCAGGTAAGCAAAAAGCTTTTAAACCTGTCAGTTGGAATATACCTTTTGAAAGCGTAAATGATTACATACGAAATAAATGCAGATTGATATAAAACGCAAAAAATTAACCACAAGCCACTATCCTCTTATGAATCAAAAAATAAAAGCAGAAAGTCAGAATCTATCAGCCTGTAAGCTGGTTTCAAAATCTGACCTTCTGCTTTTTATTTGTTAACACCCATTCCCATATTTGTCTACAATCCTTACCATATCACCCCTATTTCCTAAAAGTGGTGGCAGATAATTAGACAGCGATTGAGCCATCTGCATATGAGATTCCTTTGAGCTATGTACATAGGTGTTTGCTGTAAAATTGTAATTGCTATGACCTAGCCATGTCTGAATGTCCTTCATAGTATAGCCCAGATAAAGCATTATTGTTGCACAGCTGTGGCGTAGGTCGTGAAATCTGATGTGACGCAATCCGTATTTCTGTAGCAGACTTCTGAATTTCTGACTGACAAAATCAGGCTGTAAAAGCATTCCCATATCATCAACGCAGACAAAATCAAAGTATGTTAAATTATATGATGTACCACACAGCTCCATCTGCATAAGCTGGTGCTGTCGTACTGATTGAAGATAATTGTAGGTGTACTGACACAACGGCAACATTCTTTTGCTATACTGAGTTTTGGTTGTGTTTTCTCGTACCTGACTCACTATATTATTACCTATTTTTTCTCTTACAACTGTTGTATTAATATAAAACCAGCCTGTATTAAAATTAATTGATGACCAGCGAAGACCTAAAATCTCTGAGCGTCTTAACCCGTAGAAAGCAGCTAAAAATATCGGTACTGCAATGGGCTCGTTTTGTGTTAAGGTTAAAAGCTGGATTACCTCCTGTACTGAATAAGGCTCGTTAGGCTGATAACGGATTCTAGCTGGTTTATCTGCTAAGTCAGCTGGATTGTATTGTATATACCTGTGCTTTAATGCCCATTGTAAAGCACTTCTGATAATTGCGTGGTGCTTGATAACTGTATTAGGGCTCAGACCTTCAGCAACCTTAAAACGATAATAATCCTCTAAATCGCCTGGTGTTACCTTGACCACAGTTATACCTCTTGAATCAAAATAAGGAGCTATATGCAGTTTAAGCATATTTACATATTGATTGTAAGTGGTTACAGTAACATGAGCTTTATCACGCTCAATCCATTTTTCTATGTATTGAGATAACAGCATTTTAACTGGTTCTATATACTCCAGCTCTTGGTATTGCATAATCAGCTTTTGTAAAATAGCCTCTGCCTTTCTTTTGTTACCTTTAACTGGAAGCTGTAGTGGTATCCACTTTTGCTTTCGCTTGCCGTTCTTATCCTTAAAATTGAGCACTGCATAAAATAGGTCGTTCTTGATTTGCAGACTTCCCGTCATATTATTCACCAGCTTTCTTACAGCTCTGATTGATATAATCTATCAACGCAGACTTTGGTATTTTATAGGCATTACCAATTTTAAAGTGAGTGATTTTACGGGAGTCCAGCAGATTATAGACTCCCTTTCTGCCAATACCTAATGCTTCACGAACCTGCTGAACATTCAAAATATCAGGTAGAGCTTCAAAAGTAGTTGTTTGAGTTGTTTCGATTTTTTCCATTGTATTTCTTCTCCTTTGAATTTAAATTGAGTCAAATTGGTTCAACTCTACCTTTTTGTTATGCGTATTGTAAAATTTAATTTTTCTCAAAGGCTTTCACCTTTCTATAAAATGTACTCGGCTTCATATCAAGCCTTTTCATAGCTTCTACAGCTGTAATTTTATTTTGCTGCCATAACAATACTACTTCTGTAAATTTAGGGTGTTCAATAGGCTTTCTGCCTTTGTAAACACCCTTTTGCTTTGCTATGGCAATACCTTCTTTTTGCCTCTGCAAGATGTATTCTCTTTCAAGCTCTGCAACAGCACCAAATATTGTAAGCATAAACTTACCGGTAGGTGTGGAGG
>JAXJTP010000022.1:0-18752 GCA_036309525.1 Acutalibacteraceae bacterium
GGGTGGACCCAAACTTTACGTTTTTCTTTATCGTAGTTTGTGCGTTAGCCCTACAAACCCAAATTTGTTTTTTATATCAAATTATATCTACGTAAATAATTCTCGCAGAGTTATATAATTACCACCATAGGTACAGTAATCTATAGCGTCCTCATATTTGGTGAAGCTTCTGGTAAATTCAGAGGCTTCTTTTTTATTGAAGTCACTATTGAACATCATATCGCTTGTAGCAGTAATATTTGGTGTACCTACAACAATGTATGCCCAGCCAGTGTCAGTTTCACCAGTAACCATAGGATTTTTGCCTGATGTCATATCCTCTGTACAGGTTATTTTGTTAGAAAGCTCATATATAATATAGTAAGCGTTGTCAGATGAATCGTATCTGCTGTAATTGTAAATCATAATGTCATCGTGATAATTATAGGTATAATTAAACGAACCACTTTTGCTCCAGCCGTCACGGTCTTTGCGACTATCATACTCCATTTTCATTGATTGGATATTGTCTTCTATGTAATCATCAGCCAGCTTACGTAGGGTACTGTTAATATTATCCTTTTCAAAATCTCTTAGCTCTTCAGGTGCAAAGCTGACACCTGTGATTATATAGCTTTTCTGGTCAGTGGTAATGGTATAGCCAGAAGCCTCAAAAGCGTTTTTGTCATATTCGGCTTTAATTGTTGCTATGCTACCATTAACTAAATTACCGTTATTATCGCAGGTAAACGTAAAATTATCCTTAACAATCGCCTCGCAACAGCTTGTGTCAATTATCGCAATACCTTTATTAGCTTCTCCTGTAAAGCTAACCTTAAGATTACGGAATGGGTTTATTACTTTGCTTGAGCTATATTCTTTGATTATATTATTTTCAAGCTTTATTGCTGTTGTGTCAGCTGTGACTTCTTTTTTCTGTAAGGTACATGAGCCTGTGAAAAGCAATAACGTAGATAGTACAAATGATGTAAATAATTTCTTCATATTAATCACCATAATTAATTGTATTTATATCTTAAATAGATTTACAAATAAGAATTTGTATTAATGGCTTTTTTATTGTTTATATTACTTTTAAACGATTGTTTTTCTTGTAATATTTGTAATAATGTTGTAACTTAATGTTAATTATGTAGTTTAAAATAAAAAAACAAATAGTAAATTTTCGATTTACTATTGAATATTGAAATAAATTGTTGTATTATTGTATTGGTTGATTGTATTTTGTTAATTGAGGTGATTTTATTGAAACGAAAAGAAATTAGCGTTGACGTGCGTAATGTCATTGGTGAACGTGTTGAAATGCTAAGAAAAGAAAGAGGGTTAACGCAAAAGAGTTTGGCTGATGAGCTGTCAAAAAGAGGGGTTCCGATTTCTACATCTGGTTTATCAAAGCTTGAAAAGCAGATAAGAAAAGTAACAGATATTGAAATCGTTGCATTGGCTGAAATTTTTGAGGTTTCAGTTAATCGTTTATTAGATGTAAAGGAATAATAAAAATATTGAACTGATGCAGTTTATTTACTGCATCAGTTTTTTTAATATTATCATATTAGAATTTCAAAGGTTGTATATCCAGCCTCACAGTTTACAGAAATTGTGCCATTATGATTATCAACAATCTGCTTTGCAATGGCTAGTCCTAAACCATAACGATTTTCTTCTCGGTGTCGTGATTCATCAGATCTGAAAAATCTTTCAAAAATTTTCTCCTTAAGCTCCTCAGGGATAGGCTCACCAGTATTTGAAACAGTAATGTGACATTTATTTTTATATAGCCACACATTTACAAGTACTCTACCACCATAAAAGCAGTGCTTGATAGCGTTATCTGTAAGTATAGCAACAACCTGCTTTAGCTGTTGCTCATTACCATTTATAAATATTTGTTCAGTAAGCTCACATTCAAGAGAAATTCCTGACTCAAACGCTACGCTTTCAAATGGCATAGTAACCTCCATTACAGCGTTGCATATATCAAATCTTGTAAGCTGTGGCTTTTCGCTTTGCATTTCTATTCTTGTAAGTGTAAGCAGACTTGTAACAAGCTTGTTCATTCTTTCAGATTCTGATTGAATATAGCTTAGCCATTTGTTTTCTCCTATTTCACCTGATAATAGCTCAGCGTTAGCACTTATAACAGCAATAGGTGTTTTTAATTCGTGGCTTGCATCAGAAATAAATTGCTTCTGCTTTGTAAAGGCTTCCTCAACAGGCTTTATAATATACATAGCTAGTAGAATAGAAAGTATAAAAATTACTATAATTCCGATTAAAATTATAAATACAGAGCTTATTGCAAGCTTATGAAAATTCTGTGTGTTATCAGTGTTATCCATAAAGCCTACTACATAGCCTATACCAAACTCTCCATAGCGTAGCTCGGTTACACTGAATATTAAATCTTCAATTACTCCCTTTGTGCTATGCTGATCAAGAATATCCTTTGTAAAAGCTACTATTTCTTCATACTCATATTTACTATCAGTGCTTCCAGCTATTTTTTCAATGTTTCCTCTTGGTCCTACAAAGGCTATATAGGTTTCTGAAGGGTTGCTGAATCTGTCAAAATAGAAATAACTATCACTTCCGAAAAAATGTGGTTGAGTACGCTGTTGTAACAGTACAGAAGAGGTTATATTCTCAAGCTTTTCGTATGATTGATTAGTATTAACTCTGTAGTTAATTATATTAACTGCAATAACGATACCTAAAAGAATAATCGAAAGGATTAGTGTAAGTATGGCTATAAGCTTAATTCTAAGCTTTTTAATCATTTGCCTTCCTCCAGAATGTAGCCCAAACCACGTACAGCCTTTATAACTACATCAGAGCCGATAAATTTAATTTTCTTTCTTGTGAAGGATACATATACCTCAGCATTGTTATATTCACTATCGCTGTCTAATCCCCATAGCTTTTCAATTATCTGCTCCTTTGTTACAATTTGATTTTTGTTTTTTAAAAGAAATTCAAGTAACTGAAATTCCTTTAATCCCAGCTTCATACTTTTACCAGTGCTATTACAGGATACCTCTCCTATACTTGTATTAAGCACTAAATCGCCAAACGAAATAAGATTGCTTTCAATTTCGCCTTTTCGTCTTGTTATTGCTCTTAGTCTTGCTAAAAGCTCCTTAGTCTGAAAAGGCTTTGTAAGGTAATCATCAGCACCACAATCAAGACCATGCACCTTGTCGTCAATTTCACTTTTTGCTGTAAGCATAAGCACAGGTGTTTCAATACCGTCTTTTCTTATCTGACTCAAAATCTGAAAACCGTTTATCCCAGGTAGCATTACATCAAGTATAATAGCATCATAAATATTTGTAAGAGCCTGATCAAGCCCCTCGTTTCCTTCTGTTGCAATATCAACGGTATATTTTTCTTTTTTTAATATTTCACGCAAAGCATCTGCTAAGCTGTATTCATCCTCAATAATCAGTATTCTCATACGCTTTACCTCTTATTTTTAGTATATTGTAAGTATAGCACAAAACCTTTAAAAAAGCTTAAAAAACCACTATAAAATAAAAAATATTCTGAAAATATGTTGTTGGTTGACTTTTGTTTTTATAACGTGTATCATATATTAAAATACTATATAATTTTTGGGGGTATTTATGGAAGGAAATTGCACGCTGAGTGTTGTTATTCCTGCATATAATTGCGAGAAAACTATAGCTCAGACCTTAGATTCACTTATAGGGCAGAAATCAAAGGATTTAGAAATAATCATTGTAAACGATGGCTCTGCCGACAATACAGAAGGTATATGTAAAGAGTATTGCAATAAATATGAGAACATAAAATATTTTTATAAGGAAAACTCAGGAGTTTCTGACACAAGAAATATCGGTATTGACAATGCAACAGGTAAGTACATTGCTTTTTTAGATTCTGATGATATATGGGATAAGAATTACTATGATGAAGAGTTAAATAAGCAGTTAAACGAAGAGGAATACGATATATTTGCTTTTTCGTCCTGTTTTTCAGATATGGATTTTAATATTACCGAATACGTTAAGGTAGAAAACGAGGTTTTGATTGACAAAAAAGATAAAGCAGTTGATAATTACTATCAGAGCTTTTGTGCTTTTATTTTCAAAAGGTCACTTATTTTAGAGAATAATCTTTATTTCTGTAATAAAGTTAGATATGGAGAAGACGAGCTTTTCAGATCACAGTGCCTATATTTTGCCCATAAAATTCTAGGACAGGATAAGCTGTCTTTTTACTATAGAAATAATGTGAATTCAGCAACAAAGGTAAACAGAAAGCAAAAGCTTTTTGCACAGCAAAAGCTTGAGGTTTATTATTTGATGAAGGAGTTTTTCTATAATCAGTATGAAAAAGAGGGCAATGAGCTATTTGTAAAAAATTCTACTACTGCAAAGTACTTTATAGAGTCTATTAAGTTGCTTTCTGAAATGGGATATGGATATTCAAATTTAAAAGCTCTTTGTGCTAAAGAGAATGCACAGCTTATCAATGATAATATAGATAAATACTATGGAATGTATTATATACAGCATAATTTAATTAAGGATTATCTTAAATCACCATTGATGTTCTATATAAAGCATAGATTTCACGGATTGTGGTTTTATACTGCATTAGAGTTTAAGCATTGGCTAGTAAGATTGAAAAACAGGAGAAAATAATTATGCCTAAAATTAGCGTTATTATGCCTATTTATAACACAGAAAAATATCTGCATAGATCTATTAATAGTGTTATAAATCAAAGCTACAAAAATATTGAGATAATTTTGGTTGATGATGGTTCAACAGATTCATCACCACAAATTTGTGACGAGTTTGCAGAAAAGGATAACAGAATAAAGGTTATACATAAGAAAAACGAGGGTGCTGCAAGGGCGAGAAATACAGCCATCAGTATGGCAACAGGTGAATATCTTGCGTTTGTTGACAGTGATGATTTTATTGATAAGGCAATGATTGAAAGACTTGTCAATAATGCCAAAAAGCACAATGCTGATATTGCTATATGTGGCTTTAAAACTACATCAGGTAATGAAAGCGAGGCTGTATATATCGATGAGGAATATGTTTTTGATTCACAGCGAGCACTGGAGCATTTATATATAGATATGGATTTTTGCTTTGTTACTCTATGGGGTAAAATATTTAAGCGTGAGCTGTTTAAGGGTATAATACTTCCGGCTGTTGTATGTGCAGAGGATAATTATGTTCTTTATAAGATTTTTCTTAAGGCTAAAACTATTGTTTATGATAAAAGCGAGCTGTATATGTATTATTACAGAGAGGGCAGTGCTACAAAAACCTTTAACGAAAGTAGCTCCGAGGATTTCAGAGCCTTTAGCGAGCAGATGTATTTCTGGGAGCAGGAGGGTAGAATGGATTTGCACAGAATGTGCTTTGTGCGTTGCTTTAAAAGACTTATGATGACAATGGATTGTGCTAGAGGTAACCCTAAAATTGATGGCTTTAATCAAATGATGAAGGAAGCCTACGAAAAATGTATAAATGAGCATATTGGTAAGGTTAAGATTGGTTGGTTAGAAAAGAAAATGTACCTGACTGACTGGTGCGATGAAGAAAAGCATACAATTCCATACTACTATATAAGAATTAAAGACTATTTAAGAAATTACAGCTTTATGAAAAAGCATTCGCTAAGATAACAGAAATCCCTTCATATATCACATTATGTGATATATGAAGGGATTTTTTGAATATTATTTAAGCCTCGTTGTGCTCTCTTGCTTCCTCTTCTTCTTTTCTTTTTAATGCATTTACAGCTATTGTTTTAAGGGCAAGCGAAACGCTTACAACAAATATAATCAAATAAACAAGCATTGCAAGCATTGCACCTATAGCTAAAGTGCTTGAGAATTGTGGTACTATAACAAATGTAATGGCAAATATTCCTGCAAAAGCACAAAAACAGCCTACAAACGACTTTACACAGCTTTCTTTGTCAAAGGCAGCAAATAAAAATCCAATTATAGGTATTAATGCATATACAATTGCAATTATTCCCATTTTAACCCATGTCATATCAGAGGTATTCATACCGAGGATAAGCTCCAGCATGGTTTTAGAGTAATACATACCCGAGTCATCATACATTGCAATATATGGCATAGCTAATAAAACTATTTCTGTTAAGAACAAAATGCACAAAGCTAGTCTTTGTGGTTTTGTTTTTTTACTTTCTGTGCTTCTGAATCCGTTACTCATCAAAAATCTCCTGTGATTATTTATTGTTTTTTGAAGAACCAAAGGTTGTTTCGTAATCCTTTATTGCCTGTGCAATAATTCGCTGACTTTCAATAGCGTTTTGTACATCTTCAACCTCTGTATACTTGTCATCTGTTTCAAGCATTTTATATACAGCAAAGAAATGGCACATCTCCTTAAAAATGTGAGGAGGTAGCTGTGAAATATCTGTGTAGGAGCTATATTTAGGGTCGTTAAAAGGTATTGCTATAATTTTTTCGTCGTTATAGCCTGAATCTATCATTCTTATATATCCTATAGGGTAGCACTCTACAAGTGTACCAGGGTATATTGTTTCGCCACATAATACCAATACATCTAAAGGGTCTTGATCGTGAGCTAATGTTCTTGGTATAAAGCCATAGTTTGCAGGGTAGCGTGTAGAGGTGTAAAGAATTCTGTCTAGCTTTAGCAGACCAGTTTCCTTATCCAGCTCATACTTACTTTTGCTTCCCTTTGGGATTTCAATATATGCTTCAAATTTTTCAGGTGTAATTCTATCTGCACCTAAATCATGCCAAACGTTCATGGTTAAGTCCTCCAAAAAATGATTTTTATATTTTAAAATAAAAATACTTGTATTTAAAATAACATACTAATTATAGCATATTGTAGCAAAATTGTCAAAATGGACAGGACTCGTTTAACATATTGTTTACAGTTGAAATTTTTCTGTCATCAAACCCTCTTACTTAACATACATTTATATATAAAAAAGATAGGATGTGTTTTTATGAAGTCAGAAAGATATGACAGCATAGAGTATAGTGACGAATGGGAGAGTGTGCCTGTTGTAAGGGCTGAGCCGTTAAGCTCTGATTATGATTATGACGAAGACTCAGATGATTATGATCAGGATTACGACACCTACAGTGGACAAAGTGACGGCTATAAAATATTTACAGATGTAAAGCTGAATGAAAAGGAGAGTAATCCTCAGCCAGTAATAAAGCTACAATTCTTATTGGCTTTTTTAGTTTTAGTAACTGCGTTTATACTCAAAAGCTATGGGGGAGAGCTATATACTACTGTAAGTAGCTGGTATTTTGAAAATCTTAATAACTCACTTGTGGTAACAATGAAGTCACAAAACAATATTTTACCAGAAAGTGAAGAGAGTACAGAGAACATTATATCGTCAACCGATATAAATAATCAGGTGAATACAGAGCCTGTACAGGAAGCTCCATCAGAACAGCTGTATATAGAGCAAGCAAGCACCGAGCTAAGCACAGAAATCCCGTCAGAGCCTGTTACAGAGCTACCTTCCTTTGAAGCAACAGGAAGCAGTGAGGCAGAGGAATGAGCTTTGAATTATTTGGTATAGTCTTTAATGTTTCGTATCCACTTACAGCTTTTGTAACTCTGTTAATTATAACAGATGAAAAGGGGATTGTTATTTGCTGTTTGTTAGCCTCGTTTTTTCACGAAATAGGGCATATTCTGGCTATGCGATATTTTGGCACAAGGGTAGATAGAATAGGCTTATCACTGTTTGATATAAACATAACAGATACAGGTAACGCTTACCGAGGCTTTTCAGCTGAAATTGTAATTACTCTTGCTGGAATTTTTGTAAATATTGTATTGTTTTTACTATGCTGTATAGTGTATAATAGTTACAATATATATATACTCAAATGCTTCGCAATAGCAAACCTTACTTTGGGTATATTTAATGCATTACCTGTTGATTCGCTTGATGGTGGAAACGCATTCGAGATGATTTTACGAAGAAATTTTTCAGATAAAACAGTATATTTTGTAACCTTGACTGTATCAATTCTAGTTGTTATACCACTTGGCTTTATAAGCTTTATAATTCTGTTTAATTCTCCGTATAATTTTACAATGCTTTTTGCTACTATCTACTTAATAGGTGTTATAGCTTTAAAAAGGAAAAAGAATTTTTAATCGGAGAGGATAAATTGTGATAAATAAGGATGTTGAAAAGCTTTTGTTAAAGGTTCAGAAGCCCGGCAGATATGTTGGTGGAGAGATGAACAGCATTATAAAGGACAAAAGCAAGGTTGATGTAAGATTTGCTTTCTGCTTTCCTGATGTTTACGAGGTTGGAATGTCGCACCTTGGTATGAAGATTTTATATAGTCTTTTTAACAGCAAGGAGCATATCTGGTGTGAGCGTGTTTTTGCACCTTGGATAGATATGGAAGAGCAAATGCGTAAAAATAATATTCCACTTTATGCACTTGAAAGTGGCGACCCACTTTCAGAATTTGATTTTATAGGCTTCACGCTACAATATGAGCTAAGCTTTACAAATATTCTTAATATGCTTGAGCTAGGTGGTGTGCCTGTAAAATCAGAGGACAGAAAAGAGCTAAAAAACATAGTTTGTGCAGGTGGTCCTTGTGCCTGTAACCCAGAGCCTATTGCAGATTTTATTGATTTGTTCTTTATAGGCGAGGGTGAAGAGGTAGACCTTGAGGTTATGGAGCTTTACCGTGAGTGTAAGAAAAATAACGAAAGCAAGCAGGAATTTCTTGTTAAAGCCTCACAGATAAAGGGTGTGTATGTGCCATCACTATATAATGTAGAGTACAACGAGGACAACACCATAAAGTCAGTTACTCCTACAAACAACGCACCACAGAAAATAGAAAAAAGACTGATTATGGATATGGATAATTGCTATTATCCAGAAAATTTTGTTGTTCCTATGATAGAAATTGTTCACGACAGAGCAATGGAAGAGATTTTCAGAGGTTGTATTCGTGGCTGTAGATTCTGTCAAGCTGGATTTTTGTACAGACCTGTAAGAGAAAAATCACCAGAGGTTATTAATAACCAATGCCATACACTTTGTAATAATACAGGCTATGATGAGGTTTCTCTATCATCATTAAGCTCAAGTGATTATACTAAGATTGAAGAGCTACTTACAAGGCTTACAGACTGGTCAAAGGACGAAAAGGTAAGTATTTCGTTGCCATCTCTGAGAGTAGACGGCTTTAATGATGAAATTATCTCAAAGATAAAAACAGTACGTAAAAGTGGATTAACCTTTGCACCAGAGGCTGGCACACAGCGTTTAAGAGATGTAATAAATAAAAATGTTCTTGAAGATGAGCTTATGCAGACCTGTTCAAAGGCATTTAATGGTGGTTGGACAAAGGTAAAGCTTTACTTTATGATAGGCTTGCCTACCGAAACTGATGAAGATGTATGTGGTATTGCAGATTTGGGACAAAAGGTAGTAAACGCATACTATAATTGCGAAAATCGTCCAAAGGGCAAGGGTGTAAGCGTAACATTGAGTACATCTAGCTTTGTGCCAAAGCCATTCACTCCTTTCCAGTGGGAGCCACAGGATACAGAGGAGTCGTTAAAGGCAAAGCAACAGCTTGTTAAAGAAAGTATAAAAACTAAGAAAATCACCTATAACTACCACGATTCAAGCACAAGCTTCTTAGAGGCTGTATTTGCAAGAGGTGACAGACGTTTATGTAGAGTTATGGAGCTTGCACATAAAAAGGGCTTCCACTTTGACGGCTGGAGCGATTGCTTTGACCTTGATAAATGGCTACAGCTATTCGAGGAATGTGGTATAGACCCTGCATTCTATGCAAACCGTAGAAGAAGCTTTGAAGAGGTTTTACCTTGGGATCATATTGATTATGGTGTTACTAAGGAATTCTTAATTGAGGAATGTAAAAAGGCATATAATGCTGATACCACATTTAACTGTCGTCAGAAGTGCAGTAATTGTGGGGCAAATAAATGGAAGGGTGGTGTCTGCGTTGAAAAATGTAAGAGTATGGTTTAAGAAGGACGGTGCAACAAGATATATTTCTCACCTTGACCTTAACAGAGTAATGACAAGAGCAATTCAGCACAGTAAGCTACCAATATGGCATACCGAGGGCTTTAACCCACATCCATTTATAACCTTTGCACTACCTTTGTCACTAGGCTTCAGAGGTGAAAAAGAGGCTATGGATATGCGTTTGCTTGAGGATATTCCATATAGTGAGGTTATAGATAAGCTGAATAACGGATTGCCAGACGGTATAGAGGTTTACAAAGTAACTGAGCCTGTTATGAAGCCAGGAAAAATCGCACTAGGTAGGTTTGATATAAAGCTAACCTCTGATGATACAACACTCGAAGAGCTTTTCTTTATGCTGAGAGCAATTTTAGCACAGGATAGTATAGAGGTAGAGAAGTTTAGTAAAAAGGGAAGTAAAATTATCGACCTTAAACCACAGATAGGCAACTATACATTAGAAAAATGTGACGATTATGTAAGCTTTGTTGTAAATCTACCAGCAGGCAGTGTGAATAATGTTAACCCTACATTGCTTATAACAGCACTTGAAAAGGCAAATAATATTACAGTTGATTCCGACATAACAAGACTTGATGTTTTCAATGAGGAGGGTAAATCCTTTGAGTAAATTTACTACTGTATTTGTAGACGCAGATGAAACTCTATATGACTTTCACAAAGGAGAGCAGGAGTCATTAAAGGCTACATTGCTTACACTTGGTATAGAATGGAAGCCACAATACAGTGAAATTTATAAAGAAGAAAATAAAAGAGCGTGGATTGCCTACGAGTGCAATGAAATAACACGTGATGAGATGAAGGTAAAAAGATTTGCAACCTTTTTTGATAGGGTAGGCCTACAGGTAACAATGCCACTTGATAGTGTGAATGATATTTATATAAGCAATCTTTCGCAGTGTGGCTATTTGTTTGATGGTGCAAACGAATTTATTGAAAGGCTTAAATCATTTGCGAAGGTATATATAGCTACAAATGGTTTGTTTAAAACACAGAGCAACCGATTTAAGATAAGTGGTCTTTACAGGGCTGTAGATGGCATTTATATTTCTGAAAAAATCGGCTGTAATAAGCCAGCTAAGGAGTATTTTGATTACATCTTTAATGACCTTAATATAACAGACAAAAGCAAGGCTATAATTCTGGGTGACTCGATTACAGCTGATATGCAGGGTGGTAAAAATGCAGGAATAGCAACCTGCTTATATGACCCACACTGCAAGGTTGAGGAGCATAGTCTGTGTGATTATGTAATTCATAATTATGATGAATTTTTTGAAATTTTAAAATAAAATAGGAGGAATGGAATATGGGAGAGCATTTAATTAAAGTGGACAACCTTACAAAGGTATACGGCAAGGATTTTAAGGCTGTTGATAATATTAGCTTTTACGCCAATAAAGGCGAGGTTATCGGCTTTGTAGGTGATAACGGTGCCGGTAAAACAACCGTTATAAAATGTCTTACAGGAATTTTACAGGCTACCTCGGGCGAGATTACGGTTTGTGGTCACAAGGCAGGCAAGGGAGTAGAGGCTAAAAAGTGTATCGGCTATACAGCAGATAATCCTGACTTTATGCTAAGACTTACCTGTAGAGAGTATCTTGAATTTCTTGCAGATGTTTATGAGATAGGTAAAGAAGAACGTGACCAGAATATCGAAAGGCTTACAAAGAGATTTGAAATAGAAGAGGTTCTTGCAAGCCGATTAGACTCCTGCTCACACGGTACAAGACAAAAAATAATGGTAACAGGAGCATTAATACATAATCCACCTGTATGGATTTTGGACGAGCCTATGACAGGTCTTGATCCACAATCAGCATACAGACTTAAAAAGATGATAAGAGAGCACGCAGATAACGGAAATTGCGTATTTTTCTCAACACACGTGCTAGATACAGCCGAGGAGCTTTGCGACAAGGTTATTATTATCCGTAAGGGTAAGGTTGTGTGCTTTGATACAGTAGAAAACCTGAAGAAAAAGTATGGTGGATTGTCACTTGAAGACAGCTACTTGAATATAGTAGGTGATAAGAATGACTAAGAGTTTAAATAGAATTAACTTTCTTACAAAGGCTTTGCTAAAAAACTCCACAGCAGACAATGACCCTTTTAAATTCAGAGCATTAAAAATAGCCATAGCAATACTTGGTAGTGCAATAATGTTTGGCTGTGCTATTTTAGTAGGCTATTTTACAAAAATTCTTACAGATGCTGTTGTATTGCTTAATGGTAATGGCACAGAGGCAGCACAGCTTATTATGTATTTTATAAGCGTTTTTGGTGGAGTATTTGGTATTAACGTAATATGTGGCTGGCTATTTTTCTCGTCAGACCTTTCAAGATTATTGCCATACCCATTTAAACCGAGCGAAATATGTATGTCAAAATTTATAGTTGGCTATATGCAGGAAAGTATAATGGAATTCCTTATTGTTATAGGAATTTTAGTGGGCTATATGATTTCGGGTGGAATATCTATTATGGGAATAATCAGCTCAGTTTTTGGCGTTATTTTACTTCCTGTATTACCACTGTTTTACTGTGCATTATTTTCTATGATTTTTATGAGCCTTGCTAAAAAGGTTCACTCCTTTAAAAGTGTAAATATGGTTTCTGCAATGTGTGGTATGGTTTTTGTAGCTATATTTGTAATATCACTTTTACAGCTTGAGGATATAACAGCAGAGGGCTTTATTTACAGCCTTGCAGATGGTACAAATGCATTTATGAATATAATGCAGTATGTATTCTTTTCTGTTCCACTGTTGTGCTATGCTATAAGCCAACAAAGCATACTACTGCTTTTACTGTTTATTGTAGTACATCTTGTTATGCTTGTAGTGCTTTATGCAGTGTCATCAGTATTATATATGAATGGTGTTACAGCTGTTTTATCAGCAGGTAAGAGAATTTCAAGGGCAGATAAAAAGAGCAAGCGTAGCCATGACTTCTTTACTGCGTGTATGCTACGAGATGTAAAAACACTTTTGCGTACACCTACATATATTTTAAACTGCATTATACCTACGCTTATATTGCCAATAGGTGGCTTGTTAATTCTTTGTGGTGGCAGTGAGTCTGTTAAAAATCTTGTGAATTCACAAAAATGCCCAGATGTGCTTGTGTTCTTTACAATTATAATTGTAACCTGCTTACTTACAGCTATGAGTGGACTTTCAGCCTCATCATTTACACGAGAGGGCAACCACGCCGACCTGCTAAAATATATTCCTGTGCCTTATCAAACACAGATAAATGCCAAGGTTGTTACATCTCTTATTTTTACAGTGCCTACAACAGTAATTGGTGTTGTACTTTGCTGTGTAGCAATTAATAGTAGCCTATGGCTTACACTAGCCTGTGTTGTCAGCTCAATTTTAACAGTAGTATTTACTGTTTATCTTGGAATATTATTTGACTCTATGCATCCAAAGCTAGTATGGGACGACGAGCTTTCTGCTTTACGTGGCAATATGAGTACCTTCTTCCATATGGCTGTTGCAATAGGTATAGGTGTAGTATTCGCAGTGCTATACTTCTTGTTAGCTGAATATATGCTTATACCAGTAGTGCTTGCAGTTTTAGCTGTTGCTACTGTAGCTATATCTGTATTCTGTTCAAAAAAGGCTGTACAGCTACTTGAGGAAATGACAGTTTAATTTTGTTTGAAAAATGCTAATATCAGACCTTATTATTAAAGTCTGATATTAGCATAAATTATAATTAAGGAGTATTTTAATGAAAAGCTACGACGTAATTTTATTTGACCTTGACGGTACATTAGTGGATTCGGGATTAGGAATAATTAATTCTGCGATATATGCACTGAAAAAATATGGTATAGAGGTTACCGACAGAGCCTCTCTTTATAAATTTATAGGACCACCTCTTCATAAATCCTTTGAAATGTTTTGCGATTTTTCACCTGAAAAGGCTATGCAGGCTGTTGAATATTATCGTGAATATTACAGAGATAAGGGCGTTTTTGAGGTTGAATTGTACGAGGGTATGGAGGATACTTTAAAAAGCTTATCATCAGCAGGAAAAACTCTGATTGTAACTACATCAAAGCCAGAATATTTTGCAAAGCAGGTTCTTGAGCATATTGGCTTGGCAAAATATTTCAAAATGATAGCAGGCTCAAACCTTGATGGAAGTCGCACAGTAAAGTCAGAGGTTATCAGCTATGCACTTGAGCAGTGCAATATTACTGATTTATCAAAGGTAATTATAGTAGGTGACAGAGAGCACGATGTTTTTGGTGGTAAAAAAATAGGAATAGATAGTGTAGGTGTGCTATACGGCTATGGTAGCGAAGAGGAGCTGAAAAACGCAGGAGCAACTTATTTCGCAAAATCAGCTAAGGATATTTTAAATCAGTTTGTATAAAGGAGTTTTTATGAACTTTGAAAGTATAATGTCTACTGCTGTAAAAATCGGAATATGTAGCTATGGCATAAAGCAATATAGGGTGTTCATTTGCGAAAGTGATTTTTCCCTGGCACAGGAGATTATGAAGATGAGCCAGAAATTTGTGATGATATAGAAATGAACTGTTACGCTATATGGTTTGAAAGTATAATAACCAGTGGTACAATAAATGCTGGTAGAGGATATTATAAAACAATATTAGAGGCAATTAGTAAATCAGAAGGTAACCCAGCTTTTATAAAATGGCTAAAATAATAAATGATATACGATAATAATAATACTAAACACCATTTAAAATCCTTTACCGATTTTAAATGGTGTTTAGTATAAAAACAGGTTTATATTTGATGTTTAACTATGTGCAAATTGTGGATTTACCATATATTTATTGAAAAAGCTTTGTTGATGTGATATTATAATTAGGATTGTATTATATGTAAATTGGATTTTAATTGTAAATTAGAATGGAGTTAAGTATATGAGTTTCTTTAGAAAAAAATTTATTTCCATATTACTGGCACTTTCTATGATAGGTACAGCGTCAGCGTTTACAGCCTATGCAGATGAATTTGATGACACTGTAAATGATGATTATGTGGTAGATGATAGCAACACAGGCGATTACACACCACCTGTAGAGGAGCCACCTGTTGTAGAAGAGCCACCTGTAGAGGAGCCACCTATTGTAGAGGAGCCACCGGTTGAAGATATTCCAGATGATAATACAGGTGATTATGGTGACGACACACCAGATGTTACTCCTGATGATTCATACGATGATACAGGTGATGACACAGATTATGGTACAACCGATGATGATTATTATGATGACTATTACTATGAAGATGATTATTATTATGATGATTATTACTACGAGCCACAGTATAGTGATTATAATTACGGTATGTCGTTTGATGATTTTGAAAGAGCAACCGATTATTCATCTGCTATTGTAGATACTGAAACTCCAACAGTGGATATGTATAATAGTAACGGCAGTGATAATATTACTCTTAGCAGTGCTGACTGGAACGAAATCAAGCTAAACCTTGGAGGAGCGTCAGCAGACGGAACAGGAGATTTCAGCTTTATTAAGGATAATGATTCGGACGAAAACAGCAACGCTTCAATATTATTTCTGATTTTTGGTATTATATTTGTTCTTTCGTCAGTTGCGTTGATTGTATATATTATTGCAACTGCAATACGTAGCAGAAAGCTTCAAAAAGCAGGTGTATACTCATATACCAGAGACAGAAGGCACAATTCCAGAAGATTTGATCCACACGAAACAAGACGTACCAGATTTGAATATGATAATTCTGAGATAGATATAAGTAAATATAACGATAATTATTAATTCTATAAACAAAACAGGAGAAACCTCAATGCGAGTGTTTCTCCTGTTTTTTAATACATTATATAAAATAAGCTTTGGGGACTTACTTTTATATCTAAGAATTATTTTGTTAACCTGTTGAAAGCTCAAACAAAGCAGGGCAGAGGCTTGCTCTTGTCCCCCAAATTTATAGGTTTGAGCTGTTTGTACAGCACATTTAGTAAAGGCTAGCAATTTATTTGCTTATGCTGTTTTAAAAATGAAATTGCCATCAACAAGGTCACATTCTACTGAATTATCTGCCTTTATTTTACCCTGAAGTATCTCCTCACTTATTTTATCCTCAATATTAGAGGTGATAGCTCTTCTTAATGGTCTTGCACCATATACAGGGTCAAAGCCAACCTTTGCAATATGCTTTATTGCATTGTCTGTAAAGCTGATTTTAATGTTCATAGTCTTAAGTCTTTTTGTAAGAGTATTAAGCATAAGCTTAGCGATTTTTTCGATTTCGCTGTCAGAAAGCTTTGTGAAAACTATTGTGTCATCTACTCTGTTTAAAAACTCAGGACGGAAGGTCTTTTTTAGCTCATCCATAACAGTTTTCTTGATTTTTTCAAACTCGTTTTCATTTTTATTTTTATCACTGTTAATTGAAAATCCCAGCTCGTTCAAACTGCTTTGATTAGTTATATATTTTGCACCTACATTAGATGTCATAATAATAATTGTGTTTCTGAAATCTACTGTTCTGCCTTGAGAATCAGTAAGTCTGCCATCATCAAGAATTTGCAACAGCATATTAAATACATCAGGGTGAGCCTTTTCGATTTCATCAAACAGGATTACAGAATATGGCTTTCTTCTAACCTTTTCGGTAAGCTGACCACCCTCGTCATAGCCTACATAGCCAGGAGGAGATCCAACAAGCTTAGAAACAGTGTGCTTCTCCATAAATTCAGACATATCAAGTCTTATCATATTATTTTCGTCACCAAACATTGCTTCAGCCAATGCCTTGCAAAGCTCAGTTTTACCAACACCTGTAGGGCCTAAGAAGATAAATGAGCCTATTGGTCTGTTAGGGTCCTTTAGTCCTACTCTGCCTCGTCTTATAGATTTAGCTACTGCCGATACAGCCTCATTCTGTCCGATTAATCTCTTGTGCAGAACAGACTCCATTTTTAGTAGTCTTTCGCTTTCTTCCTCGGTAAGCTGAGAAACAGGAACACCTGTCCATAATGAAACAACATTTGCAATATCCTCGGCTGTTACTTTGTTTACATAGCTGTCCTTTTGGTTTTTCCATTCCTCTAAAGCCTGCTTATGCTTTTGGCGTGCTGTTTTTTCCTTATCTCTCAATTTAGCTGCGTCCTCAAATTTTTGAGAATTAACAGCAGCACTTTTTTCAGCCTCGATTTGCTCTATTTCCTTTTCCATAGCCTTTATTTCGTCAGGCTCGGTATGCTCCTGTAAGCGTACCCTTGAGGCTGATTCGTCTATAAGGTCTATTGCTTTATCTGGTAAAAATCTGTCATTAATATATCTTGATGAAAGTGTTACAGCTGATTCTATTGCTTCGTCTGTAATTTTAACCTTGTGGTGAGCTTCGTATCTGTCACGCAAGCCCTTGAGGATTTCTATTGCTTCCTCCTGAGTTGGCTCGCCAACCATTACAGGCTGAAAGCGTCTTTCAAGAGCTGAGTCCTTTTCGATAAACTTTCGGTATTCGTTAAGGGTAGTAGCACCTATTACCTGAAAATCACCTCTTGCAAGTGAAGGCTTAAGAATATTTGCAGCGTCTGACGAACCCTCTGCACTGCCTGCACCAACAATAGTGTGTAGCTCGTCTATAAACAGGATAATATTACCAGCGTTTTTAACCTCGTCAATAGTAGCCTTTATTCTATCCTCAAAGTCACCTCTGTACTTTGTGCCTGCTATCATACCAGTTAAATCAAGAGAAATTACACGCTTACCCTGTAAAAGGTCAGGAACCTCATTGTTAGCAATCTTCAAGGCTAAGCCCTCTGCAACAGCTGTTTTACCAACACCAGGCTCACCAATAAGGCAAGGGTTATTTTTGGTACGTCTTGAAAGAATTTGAATTACTCTTTCTATCTCGTTCTTTCTGCCTATAACAGGGTCAATTTCTCCCTTTTTTGCCTTTGCTGTAAGGTCTGTGCCGTATTTATCTATAGCCTCTGTTTTTGTGCTTGATTTTTTCTTGTTCTGAATTTCGTTACCTATGTTGCTTCCACTGCTAGAAAGCTGTATTCTTATGCTGTCTATAAGCTCGGCAGGTGTTGTGCCACTATCATTAATTATTCTTACAGCATAGCTTTCAGAGTCATCAAGCAGTGCAATCAACAAATGCTCTGTGCCTACATAGGAATGACCGTGCCTTGTTGCAATAACTAAAGCCATTTGAATAACTCTTTTACTGCGTGGTGTAAGGTCTGCTGTTGTAAGCCTTGTTGTACTGCCAATACCAATTTTTTCTTTTATAATGTTTTCAATATACTCAAAATATATCCCTGAATTAGTCAATGCAACGTAAGCTACACCCGAGCTTTCTTGTAGCAACCCAAGCAGAATATGCTCGGTGCCGATGTAAGTATGACCTAGTTGCTGTGCATTTTCAATAGCGTAGTTCATAGCCTTGTTTGCATTTTCTGTAAAACCATTAAACTTATACATAAACCATACCTCCAAAATTTTGTAATTCAAAAATATTTTATATTGTGTGATATTAAAGATAAATTTGGGTTTGTAGGGCTAACGCACAAACGCTGATAGAGAAAAACGTAAAGTTTGGGTCCAGCCTTTTCAAAGGCTGGCAGGTGGTGCAACCAATTCCAAAGGAATTGATTGCTTGGACAGAGTCCTTGCAGGTTTA
>JAXJTP010000023.1:0-12211 GCA_036309525.1 Acutalibacteraceae bacterium
GCTTTTGTTTCCCAACATGCCTCTTTATATCCTTTGGGTAATAAATTTAGTATATCTTTTATTTCCATTCTTTTCGCCCCTATTTTATTATAGCATATTAGAAACTATACTACCACCTATTTTAAGTTAGTGCATATAGGGAGCTGCCCCAACGCACGCAACTTAAGAAATTGAGTGACAAAAGTTTCGTTAAAAAACAATAAACACTTATGAGAAAACTAGAGGTCGCTCATAAAATAATCATTCTAATCCTAAGATTGATTTTGTGTTTTATTATATGTTTCTTAAGTTGCAAGCGTTAGGGGCTGCCCCACTCGCTTAGTGAGACAGCCCCTTTCGGTTTAAAAAATACTACCTAGTATTTATTTAAACACTGATTATTATTTTATATATTCTTAAAACATCTCTTATTGTAACACTATCAGACATATCTACATCTGCTGCTTTTACTTGAGAATCGGTAAATGTATCCATTCCAATTATAAATCTCATTATTTTTATTACATCAACTACGCTTATTTCACCGTCACCGGTTACGTCGCCGAGTGTAATATCGTTATATATGTCAACTGTTACATTTAATGAGATTTTGTAATTACCAGATTTTTCAGGAGCTTTTACATTTGTAAGAGTATCCTGTAGATTATTGGTACTAATTTCACGTATGCATACATTAGTGCTGTCGTCTACATCTGTGAATGTTACAGTAACAATAAATTCATCTTGCGTTGAACGTATTCCTGTAAGTTGATTTCCATTTTTATCAAGTAGATTTGAAATTGAAAGATCTATGTTTTCTCCTTCATTTACTTCATTGGTTGATGCTACTAATTCACCAGCAAAGCTATCGCTTATTTTGTTTACAATACTACGGTTAGTTATACTTATCTCTTTGTACATATCAAACATATAGTTCTCTGACTTTAGAGTATAGTACACATCATAAGTACCAGCTGATAGTCTTGGTGCACTACTTACGTCTATAGCTTCATCAAACAATGTTTCACCTGATTTTTGTATACTCATTGTTGCGTTATCGCTATATGCATTTGACCATTCTGTGAACAAATTATAAGTAATACCAGCCATATCTTTTGACAAACCTGAAAGAAGTTTACTGCTTGATGCTGATTTTACAGGGTTGTACAAATTGTTGTTATTTAGCTTTATTACTTCATCAAAGGTTTCTACACGTTTTGAATTAGTTATAAGCTGTAACTTATATACAACGTTACTATTCGTAATCAAAACCATATATGCATCCTTACATTTGTTGTATAATGCATAATCATCATCGCTTAGATAGAATAGTGTTTCACCCTTACCATATAAAGAATTACATGGTATTTGCTGATAATAATTTGAGTTGCTATTTTTTATATATAAGTTAGCAATTCTTATATTATCAGGCTTTATGCCAGGGCATATGCCAACCTTAAAGGTATTTTGTACCTTTGTATTATCTACCGAAATAGTACCTGCTACTAAACTAGTTACATATACTCCCTTATCGGTATATACAGCTAGCTTATAAGCACTTCTATTATTATACATATCAGAGCTGTACATAACTGTAATAGTGCCATCTACATTTGGTGTATGTTCAGAAGAAATAATACCATTTCTATAAACAACAGCTGATGTATTGTTAGCAGAAGTATTTTTTGCGATAACAGTTGAAGAGCTTTCTTTACTGATAACATTAATGTCTATTATTTTCTCAAGTGTTCCTGTGGCGTTACCTGCTTTATCATATGTAACAACATATTTTAGCTTATGATTACCTGCTGATAAGCCCTTAATTGTTGCCCAATACTTTATATTCTTTTTATATTCAATAACAGATCTTGAAAGCTTTTGTTCCACATCATCAACATAGCAAGCTACGTTTGTAACATTTTGCAAATCTAAAACGTGTGTATATACAGAAAACTCTCTATCTTCAAGGGCTACAGAATTATCAGTTGTGCCAAAGCTTGGTTCAATATATTCATTGGCTCTCATATTTCTTAAAGCCTTGTTATTGGTTAGGTCAGCCTCTTCTAATGATACACATTTATTTGTTAATTCAACAGTAATTGCATTATCTCTTGTTTTTGGTATCCAAGGAATATCAAGTGTTTTTTCTGAGAACATTCCCATCCAGGTATTTGTTTCAGTATATATTACCTCTTCACCGTCTTTAACAACAATATCTACCCAGCCACCTGAAGCGTTACGGTTATAAACCTTGCAATGCAGGGTAGTTTCTTCATTTACATAAAATTCAGAGTCTGTATAAATGCTTTCTTCAAAAACAGTGAAATCTGGGTGTATAGTAACATCTGGGTGATTATCCAAATCACCTATATAGTTTACAATAGTATCGTTAGGGTACAATGTAACAATTTGCATATCAGATACTGTTCTGTAATGTGTAGGTGTTGTTGAATAGAGAGCTGTAATAGTATTTGTACCGGTCTTTACGTTTTTCTTTGTAGGCTGTATAGCAATCATAGAAAGCTGTGCGTGACCATTATTTTTAACAGAACCTGCATATTGTCCGTTCATATAATAAGTTGTGAACATATTATCATCGTTTGCTGCCTCATCTCCTGCTGCCAAACGGCTGCTAATAACAACTTTGCCTCCTCCGTAGCCTCCTCCTGTTTGAAGAAGACCTGCTACCTTCTCTGCAATCGTTATTTCTTTTGTTGGAGTGTATGAAACAGTTTTTTCCTCTTTCGATCTTATCAAGCAACGCAATTCATAGTCACAAACACTATTAAATGCAATATTCCATTCAGGAGTAGAAGTATATTCTCCATGGTCAAGCCATAAATCACAATCTTCAGGTTTGTACTGAAGCTTATACTCAAATTTATTGCTAGTGTTTAAAGGTTTATTACGTTGTTGAAGCCAGACTTTTATATTTTCAAATACTCTAGCACTTGCTCTACCCAATTCGCCATCTTTGTCTGTTTTTATAATAATTTTATTATTTACACCCAGTGATGGATTTCCGTTTACCGAGGTAGGTGTTGTTGGCTGCTCTGGTTCTATCGGTTCATCTGGATCTGTTGGATCGTCTGGATCATACGGATCATCTGGATCTGTTGGAGTTGTAGGAGCTGTAGGAGCTGTAGGGTCTTCTTTAGGATAGTCATCTGGAAGCGAAGGGTACTCATACGGACTATTGTAATCACCTACTATTTTTGAGGCATTAGTACATTGATTACGCTTGTTATTATTGGTGTTTTGGCCACCTTCTCCACCAACACCATTTCCAATACCTGCTAATTCTTCGTAATAAGCTAAAGTATACTCTGTTAATCCTGAAAAAATTGCAGTTGCAAGCATCATTCCAAGTCCAACGACCAATCCCAATCCTCCAGTAAGCGTACAAGCAAGAACTATACTAGCAACAGGAGTCATTATTGCCCAAAAATCTTTTTGATCACATAAAAACGAATAATGTGCTTTTTGACTATCAGTCAATTTTGGTGATTGACGAATCGCAGCTTCGTTTTTGCGATTGTCACGGTTCATTACCTTATCAACACCACCTTTTAAATCTATAATTCCAGATACTGTTCCAACAACTTTACCAGAAAGTCTAGTAACCACTTCAACTGTCATATTTCTAGCTTCAGTATTGACACCTTCAACTATACTATCGCTAAAAGCATCAGTAAATCTATCAAACATCTGTGGAGTTTGAGTTCTTGCTTTAGGTTTATTATTTTGTTCATAATAATTTACCAGATCATTAATTTCTTCCTCTGATGTTCCTACAAACTCTTTTAGCTCATCATAGCTGATGTATATTTTAGTTTTACTAACAATATCATCACCTTCTTGATAATATTGTTCATCTATTATATCACCATGTTTTAAACCATTACCAGCATAGCTTTGAACAGTATATGTAGTTTCCATACTAGCTATTTCTTTAGCTGTGTTTTTATCTATACAAGGTATAGATAAACTTAGTGTACTGTTAATATTATTTTTTGTGCTGTTATTAACAAATTTTGCAGTATCAGCTACATTAGAAATATCTGCAGTAAGATCATAATATTCTTTATCACCTTTTTGGTAAGCTACAAGCTCGCCCATTGTAATAGAGTGAATTTCTTTGCCTTCGGTATCAATAGTAACAGCAAAGGCTTGTTGCTTACCAGCAGCACTTACTACAATGTTACCTTTAACCAAGCTTACATTGTTATTTTTTAATGCTGTATAGTTAGGAGTTGCTTTAATATTTAGAGTTTCACCACTTTTTACAGGTATATCTGAAACTGTTGGATTTAGCATTACATAATCAGCAAGGTTATTATCTGCTGTAATAGAAACACAGCTTAAATCATCTCCCAGATTTACAAGCATAAAGTTTTGCTCTAATGTGTTAGTATTTGTAGAAATTAAATCGCAGGCAAAGTTTAGCTCTGCTTCTTTAAAATTAATAACTACATTTGTTTCTGTGTCTAATACATAGTTAGAGCCCTCAACTATGTAAGACTTTACAGGAAGAGTATAGCTATTTTTACCAACCTTTTGTGCAAATACAGTAAGCTTTACCTGTACGCTTGAGCCTGCTGTTATAAGTGTAGGCTGATCTGGTGAGCCTGCACCTACAAAGCCTAGGAAAATGTCGTCATAATCATTGGTGATATCCAAGATAACCTCAACATCATTTGCTCCTGTATTTTTAACTGTTACATATCCAGTTTGATCAAAATCTCGATTCATCTCAAACTCAACATCTGTTATTTCCAGCTGGTTAATATGTTCTTCTTTCTCTTCTTCGATAGCCTTTAAAACATTTAACAGTTGCTCTGATGTAGCTTCTGCTTTAACTTTTCTACTATTTTCAATTTCCTCAGCTGATGCAATTGTTGGTGTAACAATACCAACAAGCAACGTGAGAGTTAATATTAAAGAGAGTAATCTTAAACTTAATTTATATTTCATCGCTTTCTCCTTATCCTACATAAATATTCAAATATGTTACTGCAGTAGCACCTACGCTGTCGGTAGCTATTACTCTTACCTTGTATGCACCCTTAGCTTCAAATGTAGCTATAGCAACACTTGAAGAACCGTCAATTCTATACCATACATTAGAGCCTTCTAAACAATAGCTATACTTAAACGATTTGTCACCTGTACCACCAGCAGTATCACAAATAATTACAGTGCTTGAGCCTGCTGTTATATAATCTGGCAATGCAGAAGCAAATGCCTGTAAATCTTCATTTACAGTAACTGTTGTAGTAGCAGTTTTTTCTATTCCTTCGCTGTTTTTAGCAGTTACTTTTACTTCATACACACCACTGTCAGCAAAATTAGCGTTAAGTGTTTTATTATCGCTAAATTCCTGAACTGTAGTCCAGCTTGAATTATTTTTATTTCTATACTCATATTTAAAGGTATAGGTATCATCCTTATATGTATCTGTTAAATTTGGACTAATGTTTACTGTAATGTTTCTGGTAGTGCTATAATCTTTGTTAAATTTAACACCATAATACATTACATTCATTGTACTGGTAGTTTTAATTTCTTTTCCACTACTGTCTTTTGCATAAACATTAACATAGTATTTTCCTTCTGATGTTGGTGTATATTCAAGCTGATTATTTTCATTATAATCCTGTATAACTGTTTCAGTTGTAGCATTTGATTTTTTTATTGTGAACTTGTATGTATATTCACCATTGCCGTTACCTGCTTCAGCCCAAAATCTACAAGGCTGGTTTACATTAGCTCCGTAAGGTGCTGACAGATCGCAATAAAATACAGGGTCAACTGGCTTAGTTACATTTAGGTTCATAATATTCACATCTGCATATATACCTACATTAGCAAATGTACCTGTTGAATCTTTTGCTGTTACCTTTATTCTATAGATACCCTCTGCCGAGAACTTGAATTTAATTTCGTTATATGAAACATAGTTTGTATAAACAAGTGGTTGCCACTCGCCATTATTTCTACTGTATTCATACAAATATTTTACTTCTCCAAAGCCACCTGTTACATTAACCTTAGCTGTAACCTCTGTGCCAGGTTCTACGATACTATTAGACAGAGAATAAGTCATTCTCATTTTTTTAGGAGTAATCAATATACTGTCTGAAACAGTAGTATCTCCATTTTTGTCCTTAGCTATAGCTCGTACTTCAAATGCACCTGCATACCCTGCGTACAAATCAGGCACTGCAGATGTTTTTCCAACAAATTCAGCACTTGAAAGTGGACTGTAATCCTGCAAGGTGTTCCATGTTGAAGAAATAACCTCTCTATATTCAAATTTATATTCAACGTCATTTCCCTCGGCAAGAAAACCTCTGGCTTCGGCATTAATTACTGTAGCTTCTCCTATTAGAGGAGTCTTATTTTCTACAGTCAAATCTATATACATACCCTTTACAGTTACTTCTTTTTCAACTGTAACACTGTTACCTACAGCATCGGTTACAGTGGCTCTTATAGTAAATGTACCAGATTGTAGTAGCTTTAATGTAGCTATGCTGTTTTCAGACTCTTGTATAGTATTCCACTGTGCGTTTTCGCCAACCTTATACTGGAATTTGTATTTAACATTATTTCCAAAGCTGGTTGCTGTTGCACCAATATCAATAGTATCTCCAGCTACAGCACTTGTTACAGTATTTATTACTACAGCAGGCTCTTTAACTTTATAGGTTTGTGTATTTGATATAACTAAACTACTATCCTCAGTACTTTTAGCTGTTACCCTAACAACATACTCGCCTGAAGTGGCAAATTTAATTTTTTGTGATTGTTCATATGTATAATCACTTAGTGTTATCCAGTTTTGCTCACCTGATTTTTTATATTCATATTTATATTTAAATTCTTTATATGTAGTTTTATCAATACTAGCCTTAATGGTAAATTCCTGATTTTTTGTATCTGTAATGCCTTCTGATTTAATTACTACAGTTGGTGTAGCAATATTAAAGGTTAAGGTTTTTTCAGCAATATTTCCTGAGCTATCCTTAATAGTAACCTTTAACTCGTGTGCTCCTATCTTATTAAAGCGTATATCAACATTTTGCTTTTCTTTGCTGTAATCGCTTAGAACACTCCAGTTTTCGTCTTCTGGTGCTTTGTATTCAAATTTATATTCTTTGTTTACATTAAAGTTTGTACCTGTTGCAACAACATTTATACTTTCTCCGTAAACAGGCTTTGTGTTTGCTGGTCTTATATTTACTCTAGGTGCAATTACATCAACCTCTGTAGTAGCTGTTGCAGTATCTCCCTTATCGTCGGTAACAATAGCACGTACTTTAAATGTACCATCCTCTTCAAAATAATATGAAAGCTGTGATAGGTTGTCTGGGTTGTCTATTTCTGTCCACTTTTCTTGGGTAGTTCCTACAAGCTCTTTGTTTATGTATTCAAACTTGTATTTGTACTCTCCTATACCATTGCTTGCTGTTGTAGAAATAGTATATACAGCTGCACCTGTTCGCTTAGTAGAAATATTGTTAGATACAGGTCTATAGATAGTATATTTTCCAGAAATATGTCCACCATACTCACCCATACCATATATTTCCATAGTTGCTGTGCCTGTACTTACATTATTACTATAAAACGCCTTATAGTCAGTATCCTTTACCAAAACAGCACCTGTTTCTGGGTTAGTTATAGTTAGGTTAGCGTATGTATAATTGCCTGTATATTTTACATAGCTATCATATTCAACAGTACAGTTATTTAAGTTTGTACGTGTATCTACCATTGTTTCATAAGGAATAGATCTACCCTTAAAATATGTTTCAAGGTATGAGCCTTCGATAACATACGCCTTGAAAATTGTTTTATCAATATTATAAAAAGAACTACCTCCTACCGAGAATACATTACCATATTCTTTAATTGATGTTAATTTTTTCGCATCTCTAAAAGCATAATCACTAATAGTATTAACTGTATCTGGAATAACAAAATCGCCTGCTTTTTGTGCAGGATATTTCATTAGGGTTGTAAGGTCTTTGTTAAACAACACACCATTGTATGAAGCATATGTAGTGTTTTCGTCTGCAACTGTTATAGACTCTAACGCTGTACAGCCTGTTAAATCATAAGGGAAGCTAACTACTCCTCTTCCAATTTTTATATTTTTCAATGCACTGCAATAATAAAACGCATCATAACTAATATTGGTTACTGAATCTGGTATTTCTATACTTTCAAGAGAACTACAGTACTCAAAAGCATAGCCACTTATAGTTTTCAAGCCACTTCCTAGCTTTACTGATTTTAATGAGCTACAATTATAAAATCCTTGATAACCTATAGTTGTTAAAGTATCAGGTAAAACCACAGCTGTTAACTTATTACAACCACGAAATCCGTAATCGCCAATAGAGGTTAATGATTTACCAAAGTCAACACTTTCAATAGAAGTACAGCTATTAAAAGCATAATTCCCTATAGTTTCTGTATTTATACCCAGCTTAACACTTGTTAGTGCTGAACAATTGTTAAAAGCCTGATAAGAAATAGTTTTCAAATTATCGCCAAACTCCACTGAGGTTAGAGCTTTACAGCCTATAAAGCCGTAATCTTCAATAGTTGTTAAAGCCTTGCTCATTGTTATAGCTGTAAGTGCTTTACAATCCTCAAATGCATAGGTTCCAACAGTAACAACAGTATCAGGCATTTTATATTCGCCTGATTTCGCCTCTGGACAGCATATAAGTTTAGTCATTTCCTTATTAAACAAAACACCGTCTAGTGAGGCAAATGCAGTATTTTCACCTGAAACATTTATACTTGTTAATGCAGGGGTGGAATTTATAACATTTTGTTGAAAATTCGTTATACCGCTACCAATATTAAAGGTAGTTAGTTTATTACAACTCGAAAAAGCACCGCTACCTATATTTGTTACATTGTCTGGTATATTAACAACTGTAAGCTCATCACAGTTAGCAAAAGCAGAATTCTCTATTTTTGTTAGCTTATTATTAAATTTAATATCAGATAGAGCATAACAGTTATAAAATGCATTTCCACTAATAGTTTCTACATTTTCAGGTATAGTAATTTCTTTTAATGCTTGGCAACCATAAGCAAAGCCGTATGGAATATTTTTTATTCCTGTACCTAATGTCATTTTTTCTAAGGCTGAACAATACTCAAAAGCATAATTTCCTAAAGTTGTAACAGAATCAGGTATATCAACAGATTTTAATGAGCTACAATATTCAAAAGCATTTTGCTTTATCACCGTTACTGTATTAGGTAATTCAAGTGTCTCTAGGCTATTGCAATTGTAAAAACAATATTGATCAATACCGGTTAGCTTTTTACCTAGATCAATACTTTTTAGTGCTGTACAACCTCTAAAAGCATATTCACCTAAATTTTCTACCTTGTCACCAATGTCTACGCTTGTTATCTTTGTACAATGGTCAAAAGCATATTTTTCAATAGAAACAATATTATTCGTAAGAGTTACACTTGGGAGTTTCTTACAATATGAAAAAGCATATTCGCCAATTGATGTGACACTATTAGGCAATACATAGTCTTTTTCATAGCCTCGTCCTACTCTGATAAGTTTAGTTAAATCTTTACTGTACAAACAACCATCTATTGTCGCATAATGCACACTGTCTTTTGAGGCAACTATATTAACAAGGTTCGCAGAATCAGTAATAGTATGTGCGGTAAAATTACTAACTTCTTTACCTAGGTTTAAAGTAACAAGCTTGCTACAATTACCCCAAGTATAGTTTCCAACCTTTATTATTGTATCTGGAATAGTAAATTCTGTAAAACCATCACAATTAGCAAAGGCGTAGTCACCTATCTCCTTTACCCCTGTACCCCAATTTATATTTACCAAGTTGTCACAACTGTCAAAGGCATAACTTCCTATAAATTCAATATTATCTGGAATATCAATAGTTGATATTCCAGTATATCTAAACGTATTAGTTGGAAGTTTTGTTATGCTTTCACAGATTTTTCCCGAAGATAACCCATAGCATTGATAAAAAACACCGTCTCCTAATGTAGTTATTGAATTTGGTAATACTATAGATTCTAGCTTGTAATTACGTATAAATGCGTACTCGCCTATTGTTTTTATTCCTTCACCTAAATCAAGAGTAGCTAGGTTTTCGCAATTCTCAAAGGCACGCACACCAATAGATATACAGCTATCAGGAATTGTTATAGATGTTAATCCATAACAATACAAAAAGGCATATTGTTCTATTTGTTCTAATCCTTCATTAAAATTGATAGTTGTTAGTTTGCTACAGTAATAAAAAGCATAGCTTGAAATTTTTTTAACTGTACTAGGCAATGTAACTGATGTAATGTTACGGTTATTATAAAAAGCACTTCCACCAATTTCAACAACCGAATAACCGTTAAAATCCTCAGGAATAACAACCTCTTTAGCTGTACCTGTATAACCTTTGATAACAACCTCATCGTTATCATTTAGTTCATACTCAAAATCGTAAATGCTTGTTTCAGTTACACCTGATTTTTCAGGAACAGCTGAAGTATCTTTGTCTTTAGAAACAACTATTGGTGATTGTAACACGCTTGTAGCATTAGCCTTTCCCTTTGTCAAAGCTTCTGCAACAGAGCTTTGAGTTGATACATTGTTGTTTTGGGTACTTTCTTTTGTATCAACACTTTTACTGTTACCACCTATTTGCACAACGTTTGAGCTTTTGTTATCAGCTTGTGTATCTGTTGTGTTGTTTGTGTCTGGAGTTTCCTCCACAGGCTTATTAGCTAAATTTTTCTTTTCTACCTGCAAAGCTGTGTTATCATCTTGTAACTCAGGTTGCATTGCCATTTGAGCATAATCGCAACCTACACCTAAAGCAATTGTAGCTGAAAGTGCTACACCTAATGTTACTTTAGATGCCAGCTTTGGCAAATCTTTTTTTGAATTTTTAATATTGTCCATATTTTCCTCCTATAAAATAATTTTAACATTTAATGTACCCAGTAAAAATTCACCAATATTTATAGTTGATAATAAATATAATTTTTTTAATGTATTACAATTATTTAAATAATCAATTCTAAATATAGGTATATAAATACCATATATGGCAAATTTAAACACTTTAATTTTAACATTCAACAACAAATCATTCAACATTTTTTTAATATTATATAGCGTTTTTCAATAATAACAATAGAATTTGTTCTTATATAGAAAGTGACAAAGACAAATAAATTAAGAATTTTGTCATATTGAGACTCGCCTTGAAACCCCTCGATTTGCAACAAAAATCTAGCACTTTTTTTCAAACAAGCCCTAGTTGCAACAAAGGTAGCTAAAAACGACGAACTAAAACATCGTTCTATCAGAGAATCAATCCCAGAATTTATACGCTTTAACATCGTAGAAAGCGAGGTTCGGAATGTAATCTGACAGTTTTACAAAAGAAAACCTTTTAATATCTCTGATTATCCAGAAATAACAACTACTGTTTAATGCACAGCTTCAGAACAAAAAGCCAGAACAACCTATGATAATATCTTACGTTTTTGTGATGACCCAGATGTTATTGACCCTATTAAATTTTTAAGAGCAAGAGAGGTTGTGCATTTCCAGAGATTTGGCGAGGCCTTGAGACTTCTTACCGACCGACTTGACAGCAAGAATTACTATGAGTTCAATCCAAGTTTCGACAAATGTAAGATAAACTGTGAAAAGGATAAAAAGAAATAAAAAAACAAATTAAAATACAAATCAAATAAAAGGTTCCTAGTGATAGTCTTAGCATTTGGGCTAAAGTTAGTTAAAAACTAACTAAAGAAAAATCACTATGAACCATACATATTACAATATCGTTGTTGCCGAATTTCTGCCACCTTAGATTTTATTCTACAACGCTACCTCGAACAGAGTTCCAATGATTGAAACTAATATTTGTAAGCGTCAACTCAAGCACGCATAAAAGCCTCAGCACATTACTTCTGCTGAGGCTTTTTCGACTTACAATATTCAGGTATCTGTTCTGAGCAAGGAAGATAGTTGTTTACATATTCACCATATTGTATTTGTGTAAATACATATGTCAGATATTTCTCTGGTATCAGATTATGAGCTATAGCTGTCTGAATAATGCTATAGACCTGTTCGATAACCTACATTTGGAAATTATAAATACCACAAATTAAAGAAACACGCAAAGCGAATCTTCTA
>JAXJTP010000024.1:0-1666 GCA_036309525.1 Acutalibacteraceae bacterium
CACTTTGTGATCTGACAAGTGGTTCTGGTGACAAGGGTACACCTATTGTATTGGTTCAGGGTTATTTTGATAACCTTACGGATTAATTTAATTAATAAAAGCTTTGGAACTTAAATGAACAGAACCAGTAAAAACAGACAATAGAAAAAAAGAGCCTCCTATGGTATAATGAAACCAAAACCATAGGAGGTATTTTTTATGCCCAGAAGTTACAGACACATAAAAGAATATGAAAAAGAGATATTAGAACTAAAATCGCAGGGATTAACAGAAAGAGAAATAGGAAAACAATTAGGTTTTAGTATAAAACAAATACATAATTTCATTACACGATACAATGCTAAGCAACGAAAATTAGAAGCAGGAATAACTATCAAGCCTAAAGGTAGACCACGAAAAGATGGGAATGTTTTACCGCCATCTATTCAACAATTGAGTAAATTAACACAGTTGCAATACGAACTTGCAAGGAAAGAACGAGAATTAAAACGATTGGAAATGGAAAATGAATTGATGCGGGATTTTCTCTCGCTCACAGAAAGGAAGTGAGAACAAGCATAAAGTATATGGTTATCTACCATCATAAAGACAAATATTCAATTAGTGAAATGTGTAGATTTTTTGATGTTTCACGAAGCGGATATTATGGCTTTGTTTCTCGTATGGATATACCTGCAAAAGATTTGCCATTAGCAGAAAAGATAAAAGAATGTCAGGATAAATGTGGCAAAACCTATGGTTATCGCAGAGTATATATATGGCTTGAAAGACAAGGAATACATCATAACCCCAAGACAATACTTAGAGTAATGCAGAAATACAATCTTTTATCTGTTATCAGAAGAAAGAAATATCGCAACTATGGTGAACACCTGCATCGTTATCCAAACTTGCTAAATAGAGATTTTAAGGCAGAAAGACCGAATCAAAAATGGGTTACAGACATTTCATACATAAAAACCGCACAAGGGACATTGTACCTATCTGTAATCAGAGATTTATATGACAACAGTATTGTTTCTTACAAAACCGGGACAGAACAAAATATTAACCTTGTCCTGCAAACGATCAGGGAAGCCAAGAAAAGAGAAAAGGTCACTGCAGAGCTGCAACTCCACAGTGACCAAGGCTTTCAATACACCTCAAATCAGTATTTCAAGCTAACTAAATCATACAACATTACGCCGTCAATGTCAAGAAAAGGTAATCCGTATGATAATGCTTTGGCTGAAAATTTCTTTTCAATCCTTAAAACAGAATGTATTTACAGAGTTAATCTCAAAACTTATGATGAGGCTCGCCTCATCATAGATGAATACATCCACTTTTACAACAATGAAAGAATACAACTTAAAACAAAACTGACACCGCTTGAAAAACGATGTCAGTATGTTGCTTAAAATTTAATATTAACTACCATAGTAGCTTTTTTGTGCTGTCTGCACAAACTGGTGCAGTTCAATTTTGTTACAGCTTTTGTTATTTATTTGATTTTCTGATGCTATCTGCAAGTTCAATCATTTCTGCTGCGGCTTTTACAGTCGTATCTGTGATTTGTGCACCGCCGATTATGCGTGCAAGCTCGTTTTTGCGTGAATTGTCGTCAAGCGGGCTTACCTTTGTGAACGTGCGGTCGTTTTCCACATCTTTTTCAATCAGATAATGA
>JAXJTP010000025.1:0-6032 GCA_036309525.1 Acutalibacteraceae bacterium
AAGTTTGGGTAAAGCCTTTTCAAAGGCTTTTGGGTCATGCAACCAATTTGCGAAGCAAATTGATTGCCACAATCAATCCCGTAGGGATTGGTTGTATTATGCAAAGCCCTTATGTTTTTTAGGGCGAAGCCCTAAATTTCTCGTGATTATTAAAAATGCCGTGTACACGGCATTTTTAGAAAAAAACTATGAGTTAAGGACTCCGTCCTTAAAACCTGCAAGGACTCTGTCCTTGACCTGCCAGCCTTTGAAAAGGCTGGACCCAAACTTTACGTTTTTCTCTATCAGCGTTTGTGCGTTAATCCTACAAACCCAAATTTGTAAGGCTTAGAGATTAAGGCTTTATCTGGTACTAAAATTAAAAGACCAATTTCAGCAAGCTAATGCTGAAATTGGTCTTTGTTTTTTATATTTAAGCGTTATTACTTTGTTAGCTTCTCTAGTGCTGCAAGCTTTGCACAAACGCAGAATAGATCCATAGCAAGCTCTAGGTCTTCTACTGGAGGTAGAGTTGGAGCCAAACGGATATTGCTGTCCTGTGGGTCGTTGCCATATGGGAAGGTTGCACCAGCACCTGTAAGAATAACACCAGCCTCTTTACAAAGCTGAACTGTTCTCTTTGCACAGCCCTCATATACATCTACGCTGATAAAATAGCCACCCTTAGGGTTTAGCCACTGTGCTACACCGTAGCCACTTAGGTTATCCTCTAGCTTTTTGATTACAGCATTAAAGCGTGGCTCAAGCACAGCTCTGTGCTTCTGCATATGCTCCATTAAACCGTCATAGTTGCCAAAGAATTTGATGTGACGTAGCATATTCAGCTTATCATAGCCGATTGTCTGCACGTTGTACTTCTTCTTAAAGAACGCCATATTCTTTTCTGATGTAGCCATACAAGCAATACCAGCACCTGGGAATGTGATTTTTGATGTTGATGTAAACATAATAGGCAGATCCTCGTTGCCATACTTTTTACACTCATCTAATAGGTTAAGCAGTGTGTCACCCTGCTCTGCAATGTCGTGAATAACATAAGCGTTATCCCACATAATTCTGAAATCATCAGCAGCTGGCTTTAGCTTTGCAAAGCGTGTTACTATTTCGTCAGAATATGTTATACCCTGAGGGTTAGAATACTTAGGTACACACCAGATACCCTTAATTGAGCTATCCTCGCTAACTAGCTTTTCGATAATATCCATATCAGGGCCCTGTGGAGTCATAGGTATTGTAATCATCTCAAAGCCGAAATACTCTGTAATAGTAAAGTGTCTGTCATAGCCAGGAACAGGACATAGCCACTTAATCTTGTCAAGCTTTGCCCATGGTGTACCACCGTTAACGTTTGCTGTCATCATTGTAGAAATTGTGTCAAACATCATATTAAGGCTAGAGTTACCACCAACCATAATTTCGCTTGTATCTACACCAAGAACCTTTGCAAACATCTCCTTCATTTCTGGCACACCGTCAAGTACACCGTAGTTTCTGCAATCAAGACCATTTACAGCCTTACAATCCTCTTTAGTAGAAAGAGCTGTAAGCATACCCTCTGAAAGGTCTAGCTGACTGCTACCAGGCTTACCTCTTGACATATCAAGGCTTAAGCCCATATCCTGATATTTTTTATATTCAGCCTGCATTTTTGCAAGCTCAGCAGTTAATTCGTTTTTAGAAATTTCAAGATAATTCATTCTATAATCTCCTTATAGCTTAATTTTTACTCTGTTTAACATTGTAATACAAAATACTGCAAAATGCAAGTTTTATTTATTTAACTTGCATTTTTTGTCATTTGTAACAACAAGCAGATATTTTTTGCTTTTTATTGTTTATTATGTTTAAAAAAGGTAAATGTGCATTATTTTTTGTTTTTAGTTGTTAGTAGGAATATTATGATTTGATTGAATAGCATAGTATGTTAAAAACAAAAATAAGGCTGTTTGAAAACATAGGGTATAGCTATCAGCACCCTTATTTTCAAACAACCTCTAATTCAGGCTATGCAATTTTTTTCTTATTACGCTTTTTTATAGCTACTACTAATACTATAGCAGATACAGATACAGCTACAACAGCACCAGCAGTAATAGCGATAAAGTATGGGCTTGTAAAAATGGCTGTACCTATTGGAATGAATTCCACGTTATATTCCTCTGCATATTTTTCGGCTGTTGAGTCTTTATAGCCGTAAAGCTTACCTACACTTTCAAGTGTTTCCTTTGCAGAATAAATATCACATTCAGGGTTCATTATTTTAAGCTTATATAGATTTTCACAGCCGTTAAATGCACCCTCTGCAATATTGGTAACAGATTTTGGAATAGTCAGCTCTTCGATAGCAAGGCACTCAGCGAATGCGTTATTACCAATGCTGGTAACACCTTCGGGTATTATGATATTGGTTAAGGCTTCACAGTCACAAAATACACCTTCGTCAATAATAGAAAGTGTGCTTGGAAGAGTTACATCTGTTAAGCTTGTACACGAGCAAAATGCGTCAGGGCTGATAGTGGTAACACCCTCTGGAATTTTTATCTTTTTTAAGGAGCTACAGTCTAAAAATGCATTTTCGCCAATAGTGGTAACACCCTCTGGAATATCTACGTTTTCTAGCTTTTCACAGCAAAAAAACATGTTTTTACTAATGCTGGTAACACCCTTTGGAATTGCTATGCTTGTCAGGCTTTCGCAATAGCTGAATGCACTTTCTTCAATCTCAGTAACACTATCTGGAATAGTAATATCTGTCAGACTTTCACAGATGTCAAAGGCAGATTCGCCAATGCTGGTAACGCCCTCTGGAATAGTTATATTTTTCAAATTTTCACAGCCATAAAATGAATACTTACCAATACTGGTAACACTCTTTGGAATATCTACACTTTTTAGGTCTTCACAGTTGATAAAGGTACTATCTTTAATATCAGTAACACCCTCTGGAATGTTTATTTTTTTTAAATTCTCACATTCAGCAAATGCATATTCAGAAATGCTTTTAACATTTCTGAGAATTGTAATGCTTGCAAGATTATCAGCATATCTAAAGGCAGAATAGCCTATGTTTACAGTACTGTTTGGTATAGTATAGATACTAATCTTGCTATTTACAGGATACCTCATCAAGGTATTACTCTCAGTTTCGAATAATGCTCCCTTTTCTACGTGATAATATTTATTATCCTTTACATTTATTTTTTCGATTTTACTTCTCTGAATAAATGAATCTTCATTTATGTACTTGACACTGCTTGGAATGGTAAGACTTGTTAAAACAGGTGGCTCGTTATAAAGAGGTACATTAGTACCAGGAAGGTCAAGGCTGGCAGATATTATGGTTGTACCATCTTTAATGGTTACATCTCCTGCAAGCTCTGAATTAACTTCAACAAGATAATTTCCGATATAAAGCTGACCGTTTTCCCAGTTGCTTTTGTCATTGTAATACCCAGTTTCGCTGAATACATAGCTTGACATAGTTTCTATACTGTCTGGTATTGTAATATCAGTTAAATTGAAGCAGGTTGAAAAGGCACGGTATCCCAGATTTGTTACTGTATCAGGAATAACAACCTCTTGTATGCTTTTGTTAAGATTAAAAGCATAATAGCCTATGCTTGTTACAGTATAGCCATCGATAGTGCTTGGAATATTTGGCTTTACTTCATTACCACTATACTTTGTAATTTCTGCTGTACCATCATCTAATAAAGAATAGGTATAATCACCAACTGTTTTTTCTGTTGTATCCTCTGTAGCCTGTGCTTCAACAGAAAAGCCTGTTGATACTGAGCAAAGTGTTACAGCTGATAATAAAGCACTTAAAAGCTTTCTCATTAAATTAAAATCCCCCTAATATTTAAAATATTATAGAGAATATTACAGTAATTGGCTTTAATTGTCAATGTAGTATAAAATAAATTCATATATTGTTTACTAAAGCAGATATTGTAAAAGCTAATATCTTTTAATGGTTTTATACCGAAGATATTGGCACATATTTTTTAAAATAGTACTTTTATTTACAGAAATTTTTTGATATAATTAATTGAATTATTATTTATAGGATGGTAAAGATTATGAAAACAGTTGATTTGGTTGTACCTTGCTATAACGAAGAAGAGGGATTATCGGTATTTGTAAGAGAAACAACTAAGGTTATAGATACCATAAAGGGCTACAGCTTTACTTTTATATTAGTAAACGATGGTAGTAAGGATAATACCTATGGCGTTATGAAAAAGCTTGCAAAGGAATATAATAACGTTAAATATATTTCTTTTTCAAGAAACTTTGGTAAAGAGTCTGCTATGTATGCAGGTTTAAAATCATCAACAGCTGACTATGTTGTTGTAATGGACGCTGACCTTCAGCACCCACCTAAAATGCTTGTAGATATGTGCAAGGCTATGGAAGAAGGCTATGATTGCTGTGCAGCAAGAAGAAGCTCTCGTGAGGGTGAGTCTAAAATACGTAGCTGGTTCTCACAGAATTTCTACAAAATAAGCAACAAAATCTCTGAGGTAAAAATGCCTTATGGTGCTGTTGACTACCGAATGATGAGTCGTCAGATGGTAAATGCAGTAATTTCACTTGGAGAGGTTCAAAGATTTTCTAAGGGCTTATTCAGCTGGGTTGGCTTTGAAACAAAGTGGTTGCCTTATGAAAATGTAGAGAGAGAAATAGGCACAACAAAGTGGAGCTTTTGGGGCTTGTTTAAATATGCAATAGATGGCTTTGCTTCATTCTCGGTTGCACCGTTAAGATGGCTTGCTGGTACAGGCTTTGTAATTTCCTTTGTTGCATTTGTTTATATTATTGTAACACTGGTAAAGACCTTAATTTTTGGTATAGATGTACCAGGCTATGTTACAACACTATGTGCAGTTTTATTTATGGGTGGAATTATTGAGCTTTCTATAGGTATACTAGGTGAATATATAAGCCGAATTTATATGGAAAGCAAGCATCGTCCTATTTATCTTGTAAAGGACACTAACATAAACGATAACAGCTCAAACGAGGCTACCACTGACGAAAAGTCTGAAAAGGAAGCTGACAAGGCTGAAAGCAATAGCAAAATCAAAATTACAAAGGATAGCCCAAAGAATGAAGAGAAATCTAAAAAAATTCAGAAGATAACAGAGGCTGTTGAAAAGGCTGTTGCCAACGAAAAGGACGAGCCTGAAAAGGTAGAATATGACCTGAGCTATTTTGAATAATTAAAGAGGTATGTAGATGATAGATTTTATAAAACAGTTTTTTGATATAAAATTCTGGAAGTTTATCGCAGTAGGAATAATAAACACTATTGTTGGTGAGGGACTTAAATTTTTACTGTTTAACCTTTTTCATACAAATGTATGGATTTCGTCAATTATAGGTATGGTTGTAGGCAGTGTTATAAGCTATTTTCTTAATAAGTATTTTACCTTTAAAAATAAAGAAAAGGGCTGGAAGCCTGTTGTAAGATTTGCACTTAATATAGCAATCTGCTTTACACTGGCAAATGTTATTGCTTTACCTCTTGTAGAGTGGTTCTGCCTGACTAATTCGATTACAATGTTTGGCTGGAGTGTAGAAACCTTTGCAGGCAATGCATCAATGATTACAGGCTCTTGCTTGTTTGTTGCATTCAATTATATAGGTCAAAGATTTTTTGCATTCAAAACAGATGAAAAAGCTGTAGCTCAAAATTAATTCAATTAAAAAACAAAGACCAATTTCAGCATTAGCTTGCTGAAATTGGTCTTTTAATTTTAGTACCAGATAAAGCCTTAATCTCTAAGCCTTACAAATTTGGGTTTGTAGGGTTAACGCACAAACGCTGATAGAGAAAAACGTAAAGTTTGGGTCCAGCCTTTTCAAAGGCTGGCAGGTCAAGGACAGAGTCCTTGCAGGTTTTAAGGACGGAGTCCTTAACTTATAGTTTTTTTCTAAAAATGCCGTGTACACGGCATTTTTAATAATCACGAGAAGTTAAAGGGCGTTGCCCTTTAAAATCCCACAAGGGCTTTCAGCCCTTGACC
>JAXJTP010000026.1:0-12167 GCA_036309525.1 Acutalibacteraceae bacterium
AATGTAACCAATCCCGTAGGGATTGATTGCGTAAAATCCCACGAAGGCAATTATTTTATGTAACCAACCACATAGTGGTTGGTTACGCAATCAATTTGCTTCGCAAATTGGTTGCATCTTTTGAAAATGTTTAATCAAAACTTTTAAGCTGTCTTTTCTCTGGTGTGAGCGTTAGCTCACACCGACAAACCCAAATTTTAGCAATAATCAGTAATAATTTTTGGAGGGCTATTTTATGAAGCATGGTTTGTTTTTCAGATTTTACAGAATGTTTCACAATGAGGCTTTATGCTGTTTTTTAGCAAGAGCCTTTTATTTGCTTTTTTGTATGAGATTCTTTTTTAAAAAGCTTATACATAAAAAGCATAATGCTACAATGTCACCACAAGAGGCACATAATATTATAGATAACGTTTACCCAAAGCCACAATCTAACCCAATATACGAAAATCCACAGATTGACCCTACTATAGACCTATCAATAGTTATACCAGTTTATAACTATGTTGAGATTATCGCACAGAATGTAGAGTCTATACTTAACCAGAAAACAAAGTATAACTATGAGGTTATTTTGGTTGATGACGGCTCAACTGATGGTGCAAGAGAGGTTATACAGAGCTATCAGGATAACCCTAAGGTTAAAATAATCTGTCAGAAAAATGCAGGTATAGGTGCAGCACGAAACACAGGCATAAATAATGCCAGAGGAAAGTACCTTATGTTTATAGACTGTGACGACACTGTGCATGACGATATTGTAGAGGTGCTGATGAGTAAAGCATATTCACAAAGCTATGATATGGTTATATGTGCACATAATCTTGTAAAGGAAAAGGACGGTAAGATTTACGAGGTTGTACCTAATGTTTACCCTGTATGTAACCTTATAGGCTACAAAAACGGTGACGAGGTAATGAATTATCCAGGCTTACCTTGGTGTAAGGTTTATAAAAGAGAGCTGTTTAATAATGTAAGATTTTTCCCAGGCTATTGGTATGAGGATACAATTATTCAGTTTTTGATATTCCCACAGTGCAAAAGCTTTTCTTATGTACAAAAGGTAGAATATGAATACAGATGGTACGAGAAAAATTTCTCGCATATTCAGGAAAAATCAGTAAATGTAAAATCTATTGACAGATACTGGCTACTCAGAGAAATAATAGACAGATACGAAAAAACAGGCTTGAAAAATGACGAGGTTTTCTATACACTTTTATTAAAGCACATAAGTGCATTCTACTATTCAGAAATTTCTAATTTAGAGCCACAGGTGGTAGAGGCTTTATATGTTTTAGCAAAAGAGCTTTACGACAAGTACAAGCCAAGCAAAGGTGTAAAGCTACCATACTCTTTAAGACAGGTTGAAAAGGCGTTTGATAATAACGACTTTGAGCTTTGGAAGCTAGCAAGCTGTTTATCTTAAAAGGTTGCATTATATAAAGTAAATATACATATAATTAAAGCAGGCAAGGATTAATACCCCTTAGCCTGCTTTAATATTTAATGTGGGGTAGAGCCTATGAAAATTTTTACCAAAATAACAATTTATTTTTTAGCTTTAATAGCTTTTACGCTTTCCTCATGCACAGTAAAGCCCGAACCAGCAAAGCCTCTTACAAGCTTTACGGCTACGGTTACTGATGATAACGAAAAATACACAGTTGTGCACAATGGCAACTCACTTACAGGAATAACATACCACACTCCAGAGGCTTTAAATGGCTTAACCTACAATTACAAAAACGGTGTTTTATCAGTAGATTTCCTTTCGCTGTCATATAAACCTTCAAATAATAGCTTGCTATCAGATAATAATGCAACTAAGCTTCATAATATACTAACAGCAATATCAAGCGATAGCTGTTATTTACTTTCAACCTCAGATAATACAGCAACCTACTCGTTGCCAACTGCTGAGGTTATATGCGACTATAAAACAGGCAGAATAAAAGAAATTAAATCAAAAGAAAATCACCAAAGATTTTTATTTATGTACAATGATTAGTAGTTAATTTGAATAAAATTTGTAAAAATAATTCGTTTAAAACACCATTCGTCAGAATGAATAAAAAGCATATGCCAATATTGAAAGAAAGAAAAATTTGGTGTATAATTATACCGTTAATAACTATATGTAGCTGTACCGATTTAATAAGGTTCTATATTAAATTAGAAGGCTTGGGAGGTCAGGAGGCTTATGCTTTATAACAGGTATACTACATATAAAAACAAGTTATTATAAATAATTTAGGAGGTTAAAAATTATGAAAGCAAAAACTTTTAAGCGTATGTCAAAACGCTTCATTTCCACACTTCTTTCAGTGTTAATGGTAGTATCATTATTCACTGTTTGTGCAGTTGGTTCAGCTGTTACAGTTGGTGCTGCTGATGTTTCATCAGGCGTAACCATATATTTTGATAACTCGGTTGCAAAGTTTGACGTAGTTTATCTTCATATTGGTAAAAGTAATTATGCTGAAAGCCATGAAATGAAGCCTATTGGTACCACAGGAAAGTATAAGTATACCTTTGGCAGTAAATGGGAGAGTTTTTCATCACTTTTCTTTGCTGATGTTGCTGTTCAAAATTCAGGTTCCATCGACAATGACAAAAAAGCTATTGATAATGCTACTGATAAAAATAGAACACACTCAACTAGTAGTTCAGTATCAAGCAGTACTATGTTTAAGTCAGATGTAAATGGTAATTTGAGCACTGAAACAGTTACAGTAACTACAGGTACTTACTCTATTGATGCTACCCTTTACAATTACAGAAATACCGATCAGATTGCTCACTCAGAATCAGGTGATACAGATGATGAGAGTAAACTTAGGGTAGATCAGTCTAATGGTATGGCTAAGGCTGTACAGACAACAGATACATATTATGCATATAATATGGCTGTTGATAAATGGTTTAGAAACAGAGCAGAAAATTTAAATGATGATGAATATTTTACACCATTGTATGAAGGTAACTTCCATGATTATGACGGTGGAACATACGAAAAATTTTATAACTGGGTAAAGGTTGCAAATGCTGCAAACAGATATGGTACTAATGGTAATCAGGATAAATCTGGTGATAATATTAAGTCATCTGCACAGCATTTGGTTAGTGATACACTAAGTGATATGGAGGATATTAAAAAGGGTGTTCCAACACAGTTTGGTGTAGAGCTACCTCAGTTTAGTGATGAGTTTATCAAAGCAAACCCAAAGCTTCAAACAAAGTATTCAGATCTTAAATTTGATGTAAAATCGACAAAGGATTCTGTAACTGGAAATACATGGTATTCCTATGATTCAGAAACTGATGGTAACCGTTACCTTAGTTTGAATAGCAATACCTCTAGCAGTGTTAAAGGATATTTAAAAAAAGGTGATTCTGTTTATGGCTGTGCTAACAAAGATGGTGGATATAACGCTAAGCCTGGTTATTACCCATTTAATGAAACAAACCCATCTGATAAATGGTATATTGTAAATAGTACTGGTACAAGATTCGATGTAACATTTACAATGCCTTCTGATGGTACAGGTCTTGTAAACGGAGAAGATTTACAGTTTAAATTTAGTGGTGACGATGACCTATGGGTATTTATCGATGGTTATTTGGTGCTAGATCTTGGTGGTTCTCACTCTAAAGCAAAGGGCTCAATTAACCTTGCTACAAAGAAAACCACTATCGAAACTGGTGTGTATGATGCTAGATTTAATAAAGTAACAAGTAAAACAGATGAAAAGGTTCCATATACACCAGGTACAGTTATAACTGATTTTAGTACAAATGCCCAACTAATGGCATCTCTAAAAGACACAACAAAAGAGCATACAATGTCTATTTTCTATATGGAGCGTGGTCAGTTTGATTCTAACCTTTCATTTGAGTTTATGCTTCCACAGACAGACTCTTTGAAAATAGAGCAGAAGATTGATACTACTGCTGTAAACGAAGGCTTGTTAAAAGAAACTCTTAACACAGCTGATAAGGACGCACATGAGGTTATACTACAATCTAACTCTATAAGTGCAACTAAAAATGATACAGCAGAAATCCCTGTTGTTAGTGACTTTAAAAGAGTAGACGCAGACGGTGCATATGCTTTGCTTCAGCAGGGTACAGGTGATATTACAAATGCAAAGGGTGTACCATTTAATAATAATACTACTGGCGGTATGGTTACTGCTGGAAGAACAACCTTTGTTTGGGAAGATACTAATGCAAGCTATAGTGGTAACTCAAAGAAAAGCTTTGGTACAGGCACAGGTATTGTAGGCGATAATGGTGAAGTAGATCTATTGTATAACCAGACTGCTACTTTTAATGACCAGTTTACACTTGGTAGTAAATTCCAGCTTATACCACAGAATGCCTTAAAGACATTTATTATTGGTGAAGCTGGCTCAGAAAAACCACCTGCAACAAAAGAAACAACAAGAACAGTAAGTAAATATTACACTCAAACTTCTTCTATCACAGATAACGAGGGTAATCCAATTATTGCTACTGATAAAGATGGTAAACCTCTTACAGGTACACCTACAGACGCTGATAAATATTATAGCTTTGGTACTGCTGATGATAACAGTGCAAAGATTAAAGCAACCTATACCAATGCTGTAAACACAGGTACTGTTAAATTTACAAAGAAATTGGATGAGGGTACTGATACAACTACAAGCTTTAAGTTTTCTGTTGAATTTGCAAATATATTCGGTGGTAACGATACCGACGCATTTGATGAATATTCAATTATCTATAAGATAAAGGATACAAACAGTACTGAGTCAGAAGAAAAGACCTATTCAACTGCTAATGGAATTGTGCTGAAGGTTGGCGAAACAGCTATAATAGAGGGTGTTCCTGTTGATACTACCTATCGAATTATAGAAGAGAGTGCAAGTGATACTTCTAAAAATTATTCAGTTGCAAGTGTAACCAAAGGTGATGACAACGTAAACGGTGCAGCTGATAAGCTAGAAAGCACAAAGGGTGGTATTGTTGCTACCGTAGGTACAGTAGCAAGTGATAAGGACAATATTGCTCACCTTGATTTCAATAATACAACTAAAACAACAACAGTTGTATACAGATTTAAGGACAGAAATATGACATCAGGTATTCCAACATCTATGGAGGAACACTATACATACTTTACAAGAGAAATTCCAGGCATTATAACAGATAATGCGGATGGTAGAAATGCAATTGAAAAGTATGCTCCAACAATTAAGAATCTGATGAAAACTTATAGTCTTAATAAGGATGATATTAAGTTTGATTACACCTTGACTGATACTGATTTATTAAATGCAGAGGGTACAGACAAGATTCCTAAGAACGAGGAACTAATTGTTGCAACCTATATTCCTATAACAAGAGAGTATACTGTTGATGTTACATGCCCAGATGCAAACGGAAACTACTCATCAAAGCCATTTAAGTATGAATTTAATCAGCTTATTAAGCTTGGTGAGATAAGAGCTCCTAAATCTTACAAAGTTGGAGATAATACACACTACTTTAGATATTGGGCAAAGCTTGTAAATATTGATGGTACTCGTGCTACTTCATACACACCAGTTTCTACAAATTACAGCTATTCATACCGTGTAACAGATAATGCAATAATAAGAGCTGTATATGATAAAGATCTGGACTTCAAACAGCTAGAGGCTCCTGTTGTAGTAGATGATGCTGATTATAATGTTTCAGGTGAAGGCTCAGGCTATGACGCTTCTGCAGCTGAAAGAGTATATGACTCATACTCAAAAGACATTGCACAGAATTCAACTGTTATAAGTCAGGATCGTACTCGTATCAACATTCTATTTGGTGCTGTTGGTTCAAAGGATATTGACCAAAATATAACAGAGGTTGGCTATATTCTTATGAAGAATACAGGTAACTATGCAACCGATAGATTATTTAGCGATGCTGAGTTGCTTACTCACGTACCAAAAGCAGGATCAGTTGTTAATAAAGAGCTAACATTCAATGGTCAAAAATATACAACTCGTATGAAGAGCTATAAGGTTGATGGCTACGGCTATGTACAGAATCCTCAAACTGGTAAGTGGGAGGAAAAGTATGTTGCAGGTGAAGTTAACCTTACAAATAAAAACAGAGTTAATATTGTTTTTGATATTAAAAATGATGGTACTAATTTGAATAATTACTATACCTGTTATACCTTTATGAAAAGAGTAGATTATGAATATGACAATAAAGGAAACAAAATAAGTGATGAAATGAAAGAATACACTTATGTTTCTGAAACTCCTGCATATTTCAACCTACTCGAGGCAGAGCCTTATATTCAGGATGTTGAAACTGGAGGCGAATCCTATCCAGTAGTAGATTATGTAAGAGACAAGACAGGTAAGATTAATACTAACGCTGGTACAATTGGACTTTCTAAGCAAAACATAAAGGATGGACAGAAGCTGGTTATTACAGTTACAGCTACAAACTATACATTAAATGGTAAAAATATGGAAAGTAAGCTAACTTCTTTAAAGGTTGGTGCCATAGAAATTCCAAAAGAAAAGTTTGATTCATACACAATTACTGAAACAGGTACATCTGTATTCTCTATTATTTTCGATGATGAAACTCACTTACCTAAGAATTATTCATCACTTGAGGTTACTGCAATATTTGATGTACAAGAAAACAGTGATTATGTAACCGTAGATGCTTCAGAATTTATATCTCCAGCTGGTAGAGTAAATGTAAGTAGTGACAATGTAAATTACGGAGTAACTGCAAGCATTAAGAAGGGCGAAAAGTTCTATGTTCAGGCTGTTCCAAATGATGGCTATGAATTTACAGGCTGGTCAGACGATAAATATGGCACAAAGAACCCAATTCAGCTAAATGTTACTGCAGATGGTAAATGCGATACAATACCAACACCTATATTTAAGCAGTTTATAGAAATAAAGGGTATTAATTACGACCATGGTATAGTACAGCTAAGCACAAGCAAAAATGGTACATTTACTTCATCTATAAAGCTAGAAAAGGGTGTTGAATGTAAATTCTATGTTAAGGCTGTTCCTAACACTCTATACGAGCTTACAGCTTGGTCAGATGGTACAGATGTTAAAACTGAGTCAATTGAATTAACATTCTATGCAGATGGTACCTATGATCCAATACCAAAACCTACATTTGAGGAAATCAAAGAAAAGATAATATACTTTGTAGATGTTAGTAGTACAAAGATGTCTAATCCACAAGTATATATCTGGGGTGATAATGGAGACGATGCTTCTTATAACTCATCTGAACAAAATCTAATAGAACTAGATAGCACAAATACATATACAGCTACTATCGATGATAAAAAATATACAGGTATATTGTATAGCTACACCTATAAGAATAAAGCAAATGACTACAAGCATATCAAAGTTCATAGTGGTGATACTGCATACACAGGTAATGTAGATATAACACTAACACCTGGTCATATTTATGCAATTGATGATGGTAATAATACAGTTACAGACATTGGTGTATACAATTCTGCTGATTGGAGAAAATATGAAACTGTTACAGTAAGTGGTAAGACACATACAAATGGTAAAGTACAGGTATGTACAACCCAGAATGGTACATATAGCTCATCTATAAAGCTTGAAAAGGGTGTTTCTACTACATTCTACGCTAAGGCTGTTCCAAATAGTGGCTATAAGTTTACAAAGTGGAATAATAACAGCACAACTAATCCAATTGCTGTAAAACTAAATGCAGATGGTTCATATACACTACCAACACCTACCTTTGAATCAACAGGAAAAACTGTATATTTGAATGCAAGTGCTCTTGATCCTTCTAACGCTAAATTTGCTGTTTGGATGATAGATGGTACTAATAGTAATACGTTTAAAACTATGAATTCAATAGGCAGTGGAGTTTATTCAGTAACTGTACCACAGGATTGTAAACAGATTATATTTGTTAGATATAATCTAACTGCATCACAACCTCAATGGGATGTTAATATTTACAATCAAAATCACAGTACCCTAACTATACCAAATAGTGGTGCTACATATACTGCTAAATGGGAGGGTAAAGAACCTAAAAATATCGGAGGTAGTTGGTCATAATATCTCAATAATCTTCAATAAAAGTTAAGTAAAATAAAAAACACTTGACAAAACTCATATTAAATTATATTATTTAATATACAGGTTGTTATAAAATGGAGGTTGAATGATGAAAGAGTATATTAAACCAGAAGCTGAATTAATGAAGTATTCATTCGATAATAATATAGCACTAGGCTCAAAAGAGGATACCGAAACCAACATCCCTGATCTAGGTGGAGATGACGAAAATCTTGACGATTTCTAATCATCTATACGTGCTATAGTTTTTAGAAACAATTAAATTCAGTTTTAATAAACACGAAACAGGCATAGGCTTCGGCTTATGCCTGTTTTGTGTTTATTTGTAATATTTGTGTTTTTAACTATATTTTGTTGAATATCACAGTTGAATTGTTGCAATTTTTACTGTATAATTTAATCAATACTAAATCTAAGGAGGATATTTATGAAGGTTAAAAAAAGTATAGCGATATTTTTGTCGGTTCTTATGCTGTGTTCTGTTATTTTCTCAACATCTGCATTCGCAGCAATAATGTCATCAGAGGGCTTTGATTTCCAACGTATCGACGGTACCACAAAGGCAGAGATTTTGGGAATATCATCGGGTTCGGAGCTTGAATCAAGCAATTCAATAACAATTCCGTCATCACTTAACAATTGCTTGATAATAAGAATTGCATCAAATGCATTCAAGGATAACACAGTGCTAGAAGAAATTATATTGCCAGACACAATTACAGAATTTTCTGATTTTGCTTTTAATAATGCAAAAGCACTAAAAACAATAACAATACCAAATAAGCTACAGAGTATGGGTGTATTAGCGTTTAACAACTGTACATCACTTACAAATGTAACATTTAAAACTACTCGTTTATCAATTATTCCACGTGCTTCGTTTTATGGCTGTTCATCTCTTGACAATGTTATAATTCCATCATCTGTTAATACAATTGAAAGTATGGCATTTGCAGCCTGTGTATCACTTAACAGAATTTACATACCTTCAACAGTTTCTGTTATAAGCAACGACGCATTTCTGTATGACAATAATCTTACAATTTATGGCGTAGCTGGTTCATCAGCACACGTATATGCATTGAATAAGAACATTCCTTTTGTTGACTTGTCAGGTGATAAATCAACATATCTTCTTAACAATTGGATTTCTTCTGCTGATTATATATTAAAGGGAGATATGACTGAATATTTTCCAGAAACAGTCGAAAAGCTGGTACTAGAATTTGAAAAAGCTTTAGCTGTTAAAAATGACTTTTTCTCAACACAAACTGATATTGATAATGCTGTAAATAATTTGTCAACAGCAGTTAAAGCATTAAAGCTAAAGGTTATGCCACAGCTTGAAGAAACCGTAGAAAACGCCAAAAAGCTACTTGAAAATTCAAGTATTTACACAGAGGCTTCAGTAAATGAGCTTTCAAAAGCAGTAACATCAGCAGAGTCACTTATCAATAGTATTTCAGCTACCTCTTACGAAGTAGAAAATATGATAGTAGCTCTTAACGAAAAGATGAATTCATTAATGCTACAATCTAAGGCTGATTTACAGGAATTGGTAACTAAAGCAAATGAATTGCTTAATTCAAACCAGTATCCAGAAGCACTGATTACAGAGCTAACAACAGCTTTAAACAGTGCAAATGCTGTACTCGAAAACGTAAATTCAACAGATGAAGATTATAAAGCAGAAATTCCAGACCTTACAGAGCAATATAATTCAATTGCTTCTCTTAAAAAGGGTGACGTGAATTTTGATAGCAATATAGGCTTGTCAGATGTTATTTTTATTCTTAAGAAGGTAATAGGAAAAGCTGAATTTAACGAAAGAAGCAACTACACAGCTGATATGAATTCTGATGGCAGAATTTCAGTTATGGATGCAATTATGCTTCAAAAATATATTATCAATAGTTTATAATTCCTACAAATAATTAATCCCCAACCTTTACGCAGTATGTAAGAGTTGGGGATATTATTTTACACCAATACCTATTTAAATTATTTATCAGCAAACTTCAACAAAGCAACAATATAGAGGAAGAGCTTGCTTCTGCCTGAGTTATACTACTATCTGATTAAACGCTAGAATAGATTGACGAGCAGAATTTGCTCAGAAGAAGAACAACGACGCAGGCTGACGCTTGTCAAGGAAAAGGACGAAGTGCTGAGCAAATTCTGCTGATAAGATGTCTGGAGTTTAACTAGGTACTAGAGGTGTGTAATTTATTATATCTTATAATAATGGTATTATAGATAACAGAAAAGCACCCTGCCGATAATTTCAGCAGAGTGCTTTTTATAGGTTGATTATAGGTCTAAATCGTTAGCAATAATATTTTCGTAGGTTTCTCTTTTTACTATAAGTCTTGCCTTACCGTCCTTTACCATTACAATAGCAGGGCGAGGGTTACGGTTGTAGTTTGAAGCCATAGAATAGTTATAGGCACCTGTTGAAAGCACAGCTAATGTGTCACCAACCTGTACATCAGCAACAAAAGCGTCCTTCTGGATAAGGTCGCCACTTTCACAGCACTTACCAGCAATTGTTACCTTGTCGTTAGCCTCTTGATTTGCCTTGCTTGCGTTTACAACGGTGTAAGCAGACTCATATAGAGCATATCTTATGTTATCAGTCATACCACCGTCAACAGAAACATAGGTGCGTACATTAGGAATTTCTTTTCTTGCACCAACAGTATATAGTGTAATACCAGCCTCACCTACAACTGAACGACCTGGCTCAATGTAAATGTATGGTACAGGCATATTGTGCTGCTCAGCCTTAGCTATTACAGCCTTAGAAACAGCGTTCATATAGTTGTCGTATGCAGTTGGATTATCCTCGGCAGTGTACATAATACCAAAGCCACCACCAAGATTAAGCTCGCTTACAGTATGTCCTGTTTCTTTTTTGATGTCACCGATAAAGTCCATCATAACCTCAGCAGCAGAAACAAATGGGTCTATATCAAAAATCTGTGAGCCAATGTGGCAATGTAGCTCTGTAAGCTCAACGTTATCAAACTCAAAGGTCTTTTTAACAGCCTCCATAGCTTCGCCAGTTTCAAGAGCAAAGCCAAACTTAGAGTCTATCTGTCCTGTCATAATGAAGTTATGAGTATGAGCATCTATACCAGGCTTTATACGCATAGAGATTTTAACATTTTTGCCCTTTTCGCCAGCAATTCTGTTTAAAAGCTCAAGCTCATAAAGGTTATCTACAACTATTTTACCAATGTTGTAATCAAGAGCCATACTAAGCTCAGCCTCTGTTTTGTTGTTGCCATGGAACTGTATTTTCTCAGCAGGAAAGCCAGCCTGCATAGCTGTGTAAATCTCACCACCAGAAACAACATCTAATCCCATATTTTCGCTATTTACAAGCTGAACAAGAGCCTTACAGCTAAGAGCCTTACTAGCATAAAGTGGCAATCCATTACCGTTATAATACTTAGATATTGAATTTACATATGATTTACAGGTATTTCTTATTGTATTTTCATCCATTACATATAGTGGTGTGCCAAATTCCTTAGCAAGCTCTATAGTATCACATCCACCAATAGTTAAATGACCATTTTCATTAACATTTAAGCAATCGTTCACAAACATTGTCAACTTTCCTTTCCTTATACAAAGTACTGAATATTTTTATATTATACAACATTCGGGGCTTTATTTCAATACAAAATATCACACCTTATAAATAGAATAAAAGGAATATATGATTTTTCTACAACAAAATATAGTAGATTTTGACAAATTTGGGTTTGTTGGGTTAACGCACAAACGCTGATAGAGAAAAACGTAAAGTTTGGGTCCAACCTTTTTAAAGGGTGGTGGGTGGTGTAACCAATTCCGAAGGAATTGATTGCGTGGGTGAAACCCCTTGCAGGTTTACACAATCAATTTTTTCAAAATTGGTTGTATTAGACGGAGTCCTTAACGAATAATCGTCTTTTTAAAATGCCGTTTTCAACGGCATTTTAGGAATTAACGAGAAGTTAAAGG
>JAXJTP010000027.1:0-8656 GCA_036309525.1 Acutalibacteraceae bacterium
CCTTTAACTTCTCGTGATTATTAAAAATGCCGTGTATACGGCATTTTTAGGAAAAACTATGAGTTAAGGACTCCGTCCTTAAAACCTGCAAGGGCGTTGCATAATACAACCAATCCCTACGGGATTGATTGTGGCAATCAATTTGCTTCGCAAATTGGTTGCATGACCCACCACCCTTTAAAAAGGGTGGACCGAAACTTTACGTTTTTCTCTATCAGGGTTTGTGCGTTAGCCCTACAAACCCAAATTTATCATATCTATTTAAAGTGAAAAACACCCATAACAGCTGTTTTGTTAGCTGTTATGGGTGTTTAATTTATATATGAGCTTTAAATTAATCGCCTATCTCTTCATATGCTGTAATTTCTGGTGCTCTTGAGTCCAGATTAACATATGGTCGGCGTGGCATTACATTTTCGTATGCTGGTCTTATAATTCTGCTTGAGTTTGAAAGCTCTTCGATTCTGTGTGCACCCCAGCCTGCAATTCTTGCTACTGCAAACAATGGTGTAAATAGCTCCTTAGGTAGCTCAAGCATACTGTAAACAAAGCCACTGTAAAAGTCTACATTAGCACTTACAGGCTTGTAAAGGTTCTTTCGCTTAGAAATAAGCTGTGCTGCAATGCGTTCTACATTGTTGTATAGCTTAAATTCCTCCTGCTTGCCCTTTTCGTTAGACAATCTTTCTACATAGCCCTTGAAAACTCTTGCTCTAGGGTCAGAAACAGAATAAATTGCATGACCCATACCATAGATAAGACCACTATGGTCAAATGCCTCTTTATTAAGGATTTTCTCAAGGTATGTAGCAATCTCTTCCTCGTCGCCATAATCCTTTATGTTAGCCTTTATGTCATCAAACATTCTTACAACCTTAATGTTTGCACCACCATGCTTAGGGCCCTTTAATGAACCAAGAGCAGCTGCTATAGCAGAGTAGGTATCTGTGCCTGATGATGTTACAACGTGAGTTGTAAAGGTTGAGTTATTACCACCACCGTGCTCAGCGTGCAATACCAAAGCCATATCAAGTAGCTTAGCCTCAAGAGGTGTGTACTGACAATCTGCTCTTAGCATATATAAGATGTTTTCAGCAGTTGAAAGCTCTGGCTTTGGAGTATGTATTATAAGGCTCTGGTTATCGTGGTAATACTGATAAGCCTGAAAACCATAAACAGAGAAAATAGGGAACAACGCAATAAGCTGTAGGCATTGACGAAGTACATTCGGAATAGATGTATCATCAGCGTTGCTATCGTATGAATACATTGTAAGTACACTTCTTGACATAGCGTTCATAATATCTCTGCTAGGTGCCTTCATTATAATATCACGAACAAAGCCTGTTGGTAGAGTACGATAGTAGTTGATTAGCTTTTGAAAGTCTGACAGGCTCTCTCTGTCAGGTAGCTCACCAAATAGCAACAGGTAAGCAACCTCCTCAAAGCCAAAACGATTTTCGCTTGTAAATCCGTTTACTATATCCTCAACGTCATAGCCACGGTAAAATAGCTTACCCTCCTGTGGGGTTCTTGTACCGTCTGGATTGTTTATAAAAGAGAATACCTCTGAAATCTCTGTAAGACCAGTAAGTACACCCTTACCGTTAACATCACGCAGACCTCTTTTTACATCATATTTTGTATATAGCTGTGGGTCAATCAGATTATTTTCAATGCACTTCTGGCTTAGTCTGTATATCTCTGGTGTTATAGTGCTGAATTCGTAATTGCCATCTTTCATTGATAAATAGTTATGCATAATTTACCACGCCTCCTTTAGTTTTTTTGAATAACCTTTTGTTATGTGGTTAAAATAAGAATTAGTCCAGATCTAAAATCATATCGTCAACGTCTTTTCCTGGTGGAATCATAGGAAGAACGTTTGAGTCTGGTGAAATGCAGAAATCAATTAAAACAGGGCCATTAAGGCTGATTGCCTTTTCTAGCACTGGCTTTATGTCCTTTGTTTGTGTTACAGCAAAGCTGTCTATACCAAAAGCCTTAGCTGCAGCTGTAAAATCAGTAGCTCTGTGAGGGTCTGTTGCAGAAAATCTTCTGCCATAGAATAGCTTCTGCCACTGTCTAACCATACCAAGAACTGTATTGTTGAATACCATAATTACAACAGGAATGTTGTAGCTTTTTAGTGTTACCATTTCGTTCATATTCATATGGAAGCTACCATCACCTGTAATAAGGAATACTCTCTTATCCTCACAGCCCATAGAAGCACCAATGGCACCACCCATACCGTAGCCCATTGTACCTAAGCCACCTGAAGTAAGGAATGTTCTAGGTGCTCTGAATCGGCACTCCTGTGCAGCCCACATCTGGTGCTGACCAACATCTGTTACAACTATGTCAGTATCCTTTCTTAGTGCCTCAAGCTCCTTTATTATTTCCTGTGGAGTAATATAATCGCCAATTTTCTTTTCTGTTGTTGTAGTATATTTGCTTAGCTCCAGCTTCCAATCCTCGTGGTTTTGCTGTGTAAGCTTTGACTTAAGTGCTGTTAATGAATCCTTTAGGTTGCCTATAAGCCATTTGTCAACCTTTACATTCTTGTTAATCTCTTTTTCGTCTATATCAAGGTGAATAATTGTAGCGTCTGCACCAAATTTTTCTGTATCGCCTGCTACTCTGTCAGAGAATCTTGCACCAGCAGCAATAATAAGGTCAGCATTCTTTATAGCCATACCTGTTTCTACTGCACCGTGCATACCTAGATTACCAGCAAATAGTGGGTGATTAGCAGAAATACTGCCCATACCCATAAGTGAACAGCATACAGGAGCATCTAAAAGCTCTGCAAGCTCTGTAAGCTCGTTTGAAGCATTACTTAGAATAACACCACCACCAGCATATATAACAGGCTTTTTACAGCCTTCTAGTGCCTTTATAATGTCTGCAACATCGCTTTCAGCTGGTGTTGCTGGAGTATCAAGTGCAAGTGGCTCTGATTTTATATACTCTGTTTTCATTGCTGTAATATCCTTAGGAATATCAACAAGTACAGGACCCTTTCTGTCGCTACCTGCTATCTGGAAAGCCTTGCGTAGAGTTGGTGCAAGCTCTTCCATTGAGCTTATCTGAAAGCTTGCCTTTGTAACAGGCTTAACTACCTCTGCAATGTCAATCTCCTGAAAGCTAGACTTGCCAAGCAAGGCTCTGCCTACATTACCTGTAATGGCTACAACAGGAATACTGTCCATAAATGCTGTTGCAATACCTGTAACAAGGTTTGTAGCACCTGGGCCAGAGGTTGCAATAACTACACCTGTTTTGCCTGTTGCTCTTGCGTAGCCGTCTGCTGCGTGTGCAGCACCCTGCTCGTGAGCTGTCATAATATGCTTAATTTTATCGCTGTACTTATATAATGCATCGTATATCTCAAGCACTGCACCACCTGGATAACCAAAAACGGTGTCAACTCCCTGCTCAAGTAAGCACTCTGCAATAATTTCAGAACCCTTTAATTCCATTTATTCAACATTCCTTTCAATAATAACTCTTTTTATTTTTATCTGATTATAAAAAATTTATAAAAAACCTACTCACTACTTTATGAGTATAGTAAGACAGCATACATAAATTTTATACTTTTGTCCAGTATTTGTCAAGTTTATGCAGATTGTGACAGCATATAATAGCTATGAATAGGGCTACGAAAGGAAAATTAAAATGAGCGACCATAGCAATTTAGTAATGTCTATCAAATCAATTTTATTATATAGAATAAGAATAATTATAGTAGCCTGTATAATATCGTTTTGTTGTGGTGTATTAATGGCTTTTTTTACAATTTTTTCTATGCTTCTTAGTATAGCTGTTTCTCTTTTGTTTGCAGTCATATTCTTTTGGTATCCTACTTTGCTGTATAAAAATTACAGTGTAGCTGTTAAAGGTAATTCTCTTTGTGTTACAAAGGGTGTGATTTTTCTGCGTAATTACTACACACATATTTCAGATATATGCTACGTAGGCAAGATTACAACTCCACTGCAACGGTTTTTTGGAATATTTTCATTGTGCATTTATACAAGAAGTGGAAAAATTTACATTTCAAATCTTGAGTATGTTCCAGATACATTGAAGGCTTTTATAGATGAGTAAAAATAACCTTACAGCCAAGCCACACATTTTCACCTTTTACCATATTTTTTCAAAGGGCTTTTTCCTGCTTACCTTCCCCTTTTTACAGCAAATTTTTCTACACCCCGAAAGCATATGGCAACAGGTGAATTATACGATTTTTAATATTCTTTTTATTGCTACGCTTATAGCTGTAATCTGCCTTGAGTATAAGCAAATATCCTATACACAAAGCATTGATAGAATATCAATAGGTAAGGGTCTATTCCACCACAGCCTTACACAGCTACCTGCAAACGAGGTTACTGCTATAAGCATAAGCAGAAATATAGTTTTGTGGATTGCCCGATGCTGTAGAATTAATATAAGTAGCAGTATATGCTGTAAATCACGAAAAACAGAGCTGTTTGTTACAAACAGCTCTGCAAAGAAAATTATAGAGTTTTCTACCGATAAAACTGCACAGCATATTATTTACAAAAGTAAAATAATCTACCCTGTTTTAATGTCGCTGACGCAATCAAATTTTCTTGCTGGTACATTTGCACTTTCTGTAATTTTCAGAAGGCTTGGAGATGTACTGGGAGAAGAGCTGGCAAAAAATGTTATTCAAAGCATAAATTTTTTGCCATATCTTCTTGCTATGGGTCTGCCACCTGTATTCTCATATGTGGGTGGATTTATATTTGCTGGCTTTTTATTTGGTCTTATTACTCAGATTTTTAACAATCTTAATTTTACTTCATTTTGTAATGATAAATTTATATTTGTATATAAGGGCTTATATCGCAGAAATATATTAGCTGTGCGAAAAAGCTTTTTAAATGGTGTGCTCATAAAGCAAACGCTGTTTATGTGTATAGCCAGAATATATACAATATCGCTTATGTATATAGGAATTAAAAATGATAAAAACAGTGGTGTTTTTGTGCCTGTTGCCAGCAAAAGAAGGCTTGTAGACTATATTTCAACTGTTATTCCAATAGAAAAAGGTCTTGCAGAAATAACGCCACCTAAAAAATCACTAAAGAGCTATTTGTACACACCACTTATATATCTTGGTATAACCGTATTACTATGTGCACTGCTATACAACAGCTTTTATATCAGCTTTGTTGTAAGATTTATAGCCGTTATACTTACACCCTTTGGCGTGCTTTGGCTATGGTTCAGAATAATTGCATATAAGCACTGTGGTGTTGTAATCTCTGACAATACAATAAAGCTAAGCTATTATAAGCACCTTAATTTCTTAACTGCAATATTAAAGCGTAGCTCTATAGAAAAGGTAGTATTAACCAGAAGTATATTTCAACGCCCATACAACAAATGCCATATGATATTTTATATCTGTGACAAAAAAAGACTAAAAATAAAGATAAAGCACCTTAGCTATAACGAGGCTTTAAAATTAATTGACTTTATATATAATTAAATGTAGCTTGCTGAAATCAGATATAACAGCATTTTTTCTGTTTTGTCGTAAATAGGCTGTAGCTGTGCTATGCTTAAAGGGTTCTTTCCTTTTCCAAGCTCTATTGTAAATGCTGGAATATGTAGCTCATCTATTATCCAATCCTTAAAGCCACCACCTGTTGCAATGCTTTCTGGCTGGCTAAGTGTGTAGGTGCTTAGCTCAGCCATTTTTTCTGCAATTTTTTTGCTTTTGGGTGGAGTATGCTCTCCAAAGCTCCAGTAAATTTCTTCGCCCTGTGTATGAAATGCTGTAGCTGATACAATTTCATTTTTTCTGCAATAATTTGCAAGAGTAATTGTTTCTGGCTCGCTTTCTGCAAATGCTCCACCATATCTGCTTGCTCGTGGAGTAGTTATCCCCATTGCAAGCTCCTTCTTTTTTAAATTCTGCCAATCAGCATTGAAATTGTGGTTAATATCTACACCCATAGCATTTGCCTGCCAGCTTGATGTATCGCCTTGGCTGATGTAATCTATGTAACTCTCAAAGCCTTTGCCTGCCTTACTGCCATTTATACATATTTCTACACCGTCAGGATTGACACACGGGATAATCACAAGTGATGTATTGCTGAAATATTGCCATAATTTTTCATTTTGTATTTTTTTGTGGTTGATTATTGAGTCACATATATTTATAATAAGCTTATATAAAACTAATGAGGTTATCCATTCCATACCGTGGAAAGCCCCACAGAATAGAACCTTTTTCTTTTGGTTGCCTATTGTATAGCAATCAATCGGTCTGCCTAGAGTACTTTTGCCTATGACTTCTGTGTTTACGAAAAAATAGCTATCTGTTATAAGCTTCTTTATTTCATTTCTTATATTTTCGTTACAGGGCTTTGTGAATAATGTGGTTTTATTCATAAAATCACTCCTTTCTTTAAAAAGTATGCAGAGGGTAAAGGGATTATAATTTATAAATTAACAGGAGTAAATCAAAATGGAACTTTATGAAAAAACACTTAACAGCAAGGATATATTTAAGGGTAGAGTTATTCATATAACTTTGGATGAGGTTGAGCTTCCAAATGGTCATAAATCCTCACGAGAGGTTGTAAACCACCCAGGTGGAGTATGTATAGCACCATTAAACGAAAAAAACGAGCTTTATTTTGTTCGTCAGTATAGATACCCATATCACGAGGTTGTTCTTGAGTTGCCTGCTGGTAAGCTGGAGAAGGGTACAACACCACTTGAAAATGGTATCAGAGAGCTTAAGGAGGAAATTGGTGCAACAGGTAAGGATTATAAATTTCTTGGCGAGCTTTATCCATCACCAGGCTATTGTGCAGAGATAATCTATCTTTATTTCTGCCGTGTAGAGTCTCTTGGTGAATGTTGCCCAGACGATGATGAATTTTTAAATGTAGAAGCTATTCATATAGACAAGGCTGTTGAAATGGTTTTGAATAATAAAATTAAAGATAGTAAAACCCAGACTGCTGTGCTAAAAACAGCTATGCTTTTGAAAAAGGGTGTTTTATAATAAGTGATTATGTGATATAATAATTCTTAATGGCTTAAAAATCAGTAAGGTGGTATAGCAATGACTATTAGCCCTGTATTAATAATAATTATAACTGCAATATTGGTTGCAACAGCGTTTTTATATATTATCAACAGACCTAAAAAGCCTATTTTTACAGGCGTATTTCTATTTTTGCTGTTGGCATTTGTCTTTTTTACCTTTGCATTGAATGTTGAGCTTTCTTCATCACGCAGTGTACTGAATTCGGACAATAATATTTTAAAGGCTATTTGCCAATTTATAACAATGGAGGGAGAGCCAACCTCGCAAATGCTATTGAATAGCTTTAATCTGTTTTGTAAAATAGATATTGCCCTTATTGTTATAGTTTTAGTTACTTCTGTTCTTGAAATGAGGGTGTTGTTTAAGACCTCACTAAATACAACAAATACATAAAAGGGGATTTTAATGACTATTTATAATACAATAGAAAAATTAAATGTACCTACTGCTGTTGCATTAGGTCATTTTGATGGTGTTCACCTTGGACATCAGCTGGTAATAAATAATGCAGTAAAATGTAAAAAGCAAGGTCTTGCTCCTGTGGTTCTTACCTTTAAGCAAAACCCTGCCTGCGTGCTCAGCACAAAGAAAATTCCATATTTAATGTCAAACGAGGATAAAAATAGCTGTATAGAAAAGCTGGATGTAGAATATCTGTTTAACCTTGATTTTGAAGAGATTATGAATCTTACAGCTGAAGAATTTGTTTCAGAAATTTTACACAAAAAGCTGAATGCAAAGCGTGTATACTGTGGCTTTAACTATCACTTTGGCAGTGGTGGCAATGCAAACAGCGAAACTCTACGAGATTTATGCTCCGAATATAAAATAGAGGTTGTTTCTTTACCTCCTGTATTATTTAATGATGACCCTATAAGCTCTACAAGAATTCGTCATTACTTAAAGCAGGGCAGAGTAGCAGATGTAACCAAAATGCTAGGCAGAGAATTTTCTTATAAATTGCCTGTATGCAAGGGTAATCAGCTTGGTCGCAGAATGGGTACACCTACATTTAATCAGCCTATACCTGATAATATGATTTTGCCACGATATGGTGTTTATGTTACAGCTGTTATAATGGAGGACGGAACAAAGGTATGTGGTGTAACCAACATAGGAATAAAGCCTACTGTTGGCAGTAATGCACCTTTAGCCGAAACATGGATGCCAAAATATAGCTGTGGTGAGCTTTATGGTAAAACCTTAGAATTTCAGATTCTTGATTTTGTAAGAGGAGAATCAAGATTTGACAGCATATTTGAGCTAAAGGCAGCAATATTGTCAGATGGTGAATATGCAGAAAAACGATTTAATAGCTATTATCAAAGCAAATAATAGGTAGCAAAAAAGTCACAGGAAATTCTGTGACTTTTTTTGAGGGTGAATAATAGATTTGATTAAAAGATAAATTTGGGTTTATCGGTGTGAGCTAACGCTCACACCAGAGGAAAGACAGCTTAAAAGTTTTGATTAAACTTTTTCAAAAGTTTATCGGGTCAAGGGCTGAAAGCCCTTGTGGGATTTTAAAGGGCGAAGCCCTTTAACTTC
>JAXJTP010000028.1:0-17993 GCA_036309525.1 Acutalibacteraceae bacterium
AAACAACTGTCTATTTCTACTAATACGGGCAATTTCTTCCCGAAAAATACTCGAAATACGTCAGTATTTCTCCGTTTTTTCGCTCGAACTTGCCTCGTATTAGCGAAATATTCAGTAATTTTTCTATTTTCAGATACTCCCCAAACTAAAAACAAAAATAAAAAGAAACTAAAAAGCTTTGCACAATTATGATAGCAACAGTAATACAAGCTTTGTTCCTGTAAGGGGGTACAATAATCAGATGTGTTACAAGAAGGCTTTGCTTACCGTTTGTAGGCTCTCCTTCAGTATTACTTATATTGTAATCTATTAGCATACTACTTTAAAAAAAGGTTGCGTACATATTCTCAAGGTGTGGAGAGGAATTTGTGCCATATTTTAAGCAAGTATTTTTGCAAAGCATACACTAAATATATGTTAAAAAACATACTATTCTTTTGACAAATAATGTATATTGATGTAATATATATCATTGATGGTCATATACGCATTGCGTATAATTAAACAAGCTTAAATAATATAATCTCGGAGGTAGAGTAATGAAAAAGAGAATCATAATAATTATAAGTATAGTAGTGGTACTTATAGCAGGAGCTATTGCAGGCATATTTTTTCTTATGCCGATGACTTCAACAGTTATGGGCAGTGCTGCAGTTGTATCAAGTGTTGCAGAGATTACCGGTTCAGAGCTGGCGTTTTCATCAAACAGATATAGTGGTGTAGTAGAAATGAAGGATCTTGTATCTGTTAAGGCTGACGCTGACAAGATTATAAAGAAAACCTATGTAAAAGAGGGCGACACAGTAAAAAAGGGTGATAAGCTTTTTGAATATGATATTGACCAGCTGAAGCTTCAGCGTTCACAGTATCAGCTTGACTTAGATCAGGCACAGGCTGAAATTACGCTCAGCAATTCACAAATTTCATCATTTGAGAAAGAAAAGAATAACGCTGACCAGAACGAGCGTTTAAGATTAGAAAATGAAATTTTAGGCTTAAAGCTTAAAATAAAGAAAGCAGAATACACAGTAAGCCAGAGTACTAAAGAAATTGAAAAGCTTGACAAGGCTATAAAGAATAATGTTATAAAGTCAGAAACCGACGGAAAAATTCAAAAGATTCAAAGCTTAAATAGTATATCAGAGGAAGATGTATTTGTTGACAGTGCATATATAAAAATCGCTACTAATGATAATTACAAGGTTAAGACAATGATAAGCGAGGCGAATATAGATACCTTCAGCAAGGATACACCTGTTATTGTTCGTTCAAGAGTTGATGAAACTAAAATCTGGAAGGGTAAGGTTACATCAATAGATACAACTGCACCAAGCACAAGCGAGAGTATGATGAGTGGAGTATCTGATACAAAATACCCTGTATATATCGAGCTTGAAAATACCGACGGACTTATGATTGGTCAGCACATTGCTGTTGAGCTTGACATGCAAGAGAGTACAGCTACTAAAAAGCTGAAGCTTAAAGAATTCTATATTTGTGATATTAATACAGCACCTTATGTATGGTGTATGAATGAAAGCAACGTGCTTGAAAAACGAACAGTAAAGCTAGGCGAGTATAACAAAGATAGCTATACCTATGAAATTCTGTCAGGACTTACAGCAGAGGATTATATAGCATTCCCTGTTGAAAGCTATGTAGAGGGTATGAGTGCTATTGTATCTGAAATGCCTGACGAAATGCCTGAGGTTGATCCTATGGAGGTGCAGTAATAAATGATACTGGATTTAAAGGGAATTTATAAAAATTACTATACAGATGATTTTGAGGTGCCTGTACTAAAGGATATTAATTTATCTGTAGAGCAGGGTGATTATCTTGCTATTATGGGTCCTTCTGGCTCTGGTAAATCTACCCTTATGAATATAATAGGCTGTTTAGATAAGCAAACAGAGGGTACATATCTTTTTGATGGAATAGATATATCAAAGCAAAACGATGCGTCATTATCAAAGATAAGAAATAAAGGAATAGGCTTTGTTTTTCAGAGCTTTAACCTGTTGCCTAAGCAATCAGCACTTGAAAATGTAGAGCTACCATTGCTTTATGCTAATGTAAGAAAAAAGAAACGCAGAGAAATTGCAAAGTCTGCACTTAAAAAGGTAGGCTTGGAGGACAGAATGACCTTTTTACCTACACAGCTTTCTGGTGGACAAAAGCAAAGAGTAGCTATTGCAAGAGCTATTGCAAACAATCCTAAAATACTTTTAGCCGACGAGCCAACAGGTGCGTTAGACTCAAAATCGGGCGAGCAGGTAATGGAGCTTTTTGAACAGCTTAATAAGGAAGGTATGACAATAGTTATGATTACTCACGAGCAGAGTATAGCAGACCGTGCTAACTCTATAGTATATATTCGTGACGGTGAGCTGTTTTATGATAATAATACCTCTAAAGCTAATAACTACCCTACAGGAGGTATAGAGAATGAGTAAAAAAAGAAAATTCCAAAAGAAATTTATAGTTTTACCATTGGTTATTTTAATTATAGCAGGTTCTGTTACCTCTCTTTTGGTTCTTAAAAAGCAGGCAGACTCAGTAGTAAAGGTAGTGCCTGCGTCAGAGCTTGGAGGCGATTATGGCGATAACTTAGAAAGTATTTTCACTATGGGTACTCTTCAGAAGGGCTCGGTGCAGAATGTAATTGTAAATGATACTCTTAGTATTAATTCAGTAAAGGTAGAAAAGGGAGATACTGTAAAAAGGGGAGATACTCTTATAGAGTACAATACCGACATATTGCAGTTGAATATTGAGTCAAAGCAAACCGAGATTGATATACTTGCAAATAGTATTAAAATTGCAGAAAACGAGCTTGCTACATTAAAGGGGCTTATTCCGTCAGAGAATGCACCTGTGGTTGAAAAGCCAACAGAGGCACCTACTGATGATATTATAATTGAGGATATACTACCTGAAATTGTAGAGTATGAAAAGGAAATTACCAAAAAAACAAAGCCACTTGCTGGTAATGGTAGCGAGAATTCTCCTTTTATATTTAATGTATGCGAAGAAGCTGTTGTTAAAAAGGATTATATGCAATATCTGTATGGTGCAGTAGTAGCTGATACAGCTACTAAGCCAACAGAAGGCACAACCGAAAATGCAACAGAGAGCGTAACAGAAAACGTAACAGAAGGCATAACAGAAAAAGCAACCGAGGCTCGTGCAAGTAAGCCAATAAAAAACAGCAAATACGCAATGTTCCACATTTATAATGAGAATGGTGTGCTTTTGTATAGCTGGCTTGTAGATGGTACAAGGCTTACAGCTGATGATGTTGCAGATTGGAAATGTAGCAACGGTGTAGTTATAACAGCTGATGGTAATATTTTTGTAAAGCAGGGTGAAAACCTTTTTGCTACACTTGTTACATATAGCAATAGTATTATTGATGATGAGCAAATTCCTTTTGATGAGCTACCAGAGGATATGCTTGGTAATATACCAGAGGATTTAATTGGTAATATACCAGAGGATATGCTGGGAAGTCTGGTTGATGAGTATTTTGCAGGTAATGCTGATATTCCAGAGGAATATCAGGATATACAGAGTGACGCAATGCTTGACCTTGAGGGTGGTATTCCATATAAGAATTATATGTATACACAGGCTGAGCTTCAGACAATGATTTCAGCAAAGCAGGCTGAGGTTGAAGAACTTAAATTCGGCAAAAGACAGGTAGAAATTGATTTAAGCCACGACAAAAAGCTACTTGAATCAGGCAACGAGGTTGCAACTATAAATGGTAAGGTTACCTTTGTAGCAAAGTCAGCTGAAGAGGCTATTGTAAATGGTGCTTATATAACAATTATAAATGACGCTACAACTAATGTAATAGGTACAGTAAGCGAAGCTGATTTGCCTTATGTTACTGTGGGTATGATAGTTGATGTTACAAACAGAGCTAACAGAGAAAATTCTACAGGCTTAATTACCAGCATTTCACAAGAAGCCTCGGGTGGTGGCTATGATATGTTTGGTTCATATGATGATACAATATCATATTTTGATATTACTGTTGAGCTTAAGGAAAAAATAGAGATTAACGAAACAGATGAAATTATAATGTCGATAAAAACAAATAGCAATAACGAAAGCCTGTGGGTTCAAACAGCGTTTATACGTACAGAAAACGGTAAAAGCTATGTTCTTGTTGCAAATGAGAATAACATACTGGAGAAACGCTATGTTGAGATTGGCAGAAGATATTTTGATGTTTGTTCAGAGGTAAAATCAGGACTTTCTCCAGATGATAGAGTGGCTCTACCATACGGAAAGGCTAAAGAGGGTATGCCAACAGTAGATGCAGAATACGAAGAAGTTGAAAGTGGCTTCTTGTTTTAAGGTGGGGTGAGTACAGTATGATAGAAAATATAAGATTATCGTTTAAGGGTATATGGTCGCATAAAATGCGTTCTGCACTTACAATGCTGGGTATAATTATAGGTATATCGTCTATTATTACAATTGTTTCAATTATTCAAAGTGTAAGTGAGATGATGAAGGATCAGCTTGTAGGTGGTGGAGATAATACCATAGAAATAGGTGTTTTTCAGGTTGGAGATATGTTTTCGAATGCCTACAGTGCAGTTGAAGGTGGTTCTATTGATGGTATTTCAACTATTTCGCAGGAAAGCATAGACGCTGTAAAGGCACTGGATAATGTAGTAGCTGCAACACCTTACTATAAGCTTAGCTTTAGAGATGCTTCATACCAGTCAAACTCTGTAACAGCTAATGTTTATGGTGTTGAGCCTGACTTCTTTTCGGTAAAGACCTGTACTCTTGTAAGTGGTAGATTGCTTACAAAGATGGACTTCGAAAAGAAAAACAATGTTGCAGTAATTGATACAACTCTTGCCAATGCACTGTTTGAGGGTGGATATTGCTTAGGAAAGACACTTAATTATAATGGTGAGCTGTTGGTGGTTGTAGGTGTAGTAGAGATACCTCGTGATTATGACTCTGTTAAAACTATTATGGATTATACAATGGCTACATATGATAACTCAAACGAGATATATGTACCATCAACCTCATGGCCACAAATGGCATGCTATGATGATGTTCAGAATCTTTTGGTAAAGGTTGATAATTTAGATAATACAGTTAAGGTGAGTACTCAGACAGCAGAGGTGCTTAATATGAAAAAAGCAAACTCAAAATATGAATATAAATCAACAAGCTTTATGAGCGACCTGGAGCAAACAGAAATGCTTACAAAGGTTGTTTCAATTCTGCTTACAGGTATAGCAAGTATTTCGCTGTTGGTAGGTGGTATAGGTGTTATGAATATAATGCTTGTGTCTGTTACAGAAAGAACCCGAGAGATTGGACTTAAAAAGGCACTTGGTGCAAGAAGACGACAGATTCTGTCACAATTCTTAACAGAGGCAGCTGTGCTTACAGGTCTTGGTGGTGTATTTGGTGTGCTTTTAGGTATAGGCTTAGCTATGCTGATAGGAGCCTTAACCAGTATGAAGGTGGTAGTAAGCCCTGCTTCGATAATAATATCAGTTGTTTTCTCAATGGCAGTTGGTATTATTTTCGGTATAATGCCATCAATAAAGGCTGCAAAGCTAGACCCTATTGAAGCATTAAGATACGAATAATTAAATAGCAGGCTATAAATAGCTATAGAGCCCTTTAGCTTGTAATTATAGGAATAAATTAAAACGCTACGCAGTCATAAACTCTGCGTAGCGTTTTGATTTATTTGTTTATATGCTTGTTATCTGTTCTGCCTGTAAGATAATCTATTGAAACGTCAAAAGCATCTGCTATTTTTACAAGAATTTCTAACTTAGGCTCTCGTGCTGTAAGCTCGTTGTTTTGGTATGCCTTTTCTGTAATATCGCAATATATAGCTAACTGGCATTGAGTATATCCCTTTTCTTTTCTACATTCCTTTAATCGCTTGGCTAAAATATTTCTCACATTTAATCACCTATAGTTGTTTATTGTATTATAAATATATACCAACAAGCTCTAGCTGTAAACATTGTAAATGTAAATTATTCTATTTGTTCATTGCATATTTTTATGGTAGGGATTATAATTATCATACTGTATAAATATGATAAGGAGAGGTAAATGAATGAAAAAGAAATTGAAAAGTACTGTGCCCTTGCTTGCACCGTATATTATGCTTTTTGCTATAACAATGGGTATTCTTTTTACTGTTTACTATGTTAAGGGTATCTTCCCGTTTGGTGACAGGTCTATTGCGTATGCAGATATTGGGCAGATGTATGTACCGTTGCTGTATCATACATGGGACGTACTGCACGGCTTGGCTAATCCGTTTTTTGACTGGTATGCTGGCACAGGTATAAATATGATATCTACCGATATATTCTCACCGTTCAATATATTCTTTCTGTTTGTACCACGAGATGGCATTTTAGAGAGTATGTCGTTTTTTCTTGCGTTTAAGGTGTTTGTATCGTCCGTAACCTGCTATATATTTATAGACAAGGTATTCAATAATATAAATACTGGCTACAAGGTAGGCTTTTCTACATTGTTTGCTATGAGTGGCTATGTGTTGCAGTATTACACCAACATAAAATGGCTTGAGGTTACAGCTGTATTTCCGTTGCTGATGCTGGGCTTTTATTACCTGATGAAAAAGGAGAAGATTATTCTTTATACTGTATGCGTAACGCTTACAATGGTAATAAGCTTTTACCTTAGTGTACAGGTTATGATATTTGTTTTGCTTACAGCTGGCTTGTATATAGCACTTATGGTTGAAAAATCAGAGAGAAAAAATCGCTCCTTCTATCTTGCTCTTAGTACTATGATAGGAATGGGTATGTCAATGTTTAAATCGTTGACAGTATTTCTGTTGATTATGGGCTCTTCAAGAGGTGAGGGTAACGCAAATAAGGGCTACCTTAAAATAATAGATGTAACCTTTAAAAAGCTGGAGGAGCTTACAGGCAATGACATAAACAAATGGTTTATGCTGTTGGGCTTAGAGCTGGGGGCTATATTATTTATTATACTTATAGCAAGGTTTATAAAGCATAAAAGAGCTACACTGTTTTTTATAGGCGAGCTTTTAATAGTTTGCTTACCTATAATTTTTGAGGGAACAAATAAGCTGTTGCATATGGGCTCTTATGTTGGCTTCCCTATGCGTAGTGCGTTTACTATGTCGTTTGTTATTATAACAGGAGCCTGCTATTGCCTTAGCTTTGAGAAAAGCCACAGACAACAAAGGCTATCAAGGGTAAATGAAGGGGCAAAAAAGAAAAACAGGCTGTTTGTAAGGCTTGCTGAAATACACAGTAGCTTTTATACCTCTTTAATTCTGGCTGTATTGGGAATAACAGCTGTATGTATAGCTGTACCTCTTATGCTTGAAAGCAGTAAGCTTATAAGACGCTACGGTTGCTTTTTCCTTAGCACTAAGGAGCTTGCTATACCTAAGAATTATATAAAGGTTATAATAATAACTGTAATTGGCTTACTGTTTATTCTTGCAATTAAAAACGCTAAGATAAAAGGCTTTTTTATTGTGGTTGCAATTATAATTCCACTTAGTATAAATACATATTCCTTTATGGGTGCAGATAAATATGTATATGCTGAGCAATATCCTGATTTTATTGCAGAAACAGAAATGCTCAACGATATTCTGCCAAAGGAGGAAAATCCTCTTAACAGAATAAAAACAGCCGACAACAGCCTTAATGCAAATTATCCACTTATTTTACAGCGAGGCTCATTAAGTAGCTGGAATGGCTACGCAACAAACGAGGCTCTTAAGGGCTTAAAAAGTATGGGCTATAGCAGTGCATTTACAAGAATGCTAGACACAGGTGGAACCCTGCTTACAGATGCAGTAATGGGTATTAAAAATACTATTACTACTACAGCACTGCCACCAGAGGCCTACACACTTACAAGTACGGTAGATAAATATAATTACTACACAAATAATTTCACCTTGCCAACCTGCTTGATAGCTGATAAGGCTATAACAAAAATTGATACACCAGCAACATCAATAAGTCAGGTAACCAACGAAATTTACCACAGCCTTTCAAAGGATACCCAAAATATTATGGAAATCATTACATTCAATGAAAAGAATGGCTGTTCATATAAATCCTTTAGCAAAGATGGTATTATCAGCTATAATATTAAGGTTACAGGCGAAAAAATGCTCTATTTTAAGAGCAGCAGCAAAAAGCTTACTATCTATGTAGACGGTAAAGAGCTGGCTGTGCCTACGTATATGAATACAAAAAATACTACATATCCAGCACAGTTTAACAACAGCCTTGTGTCGCTGGGTGTGTTTAGAAATCAGACAGTAAATGTAAAGGTTGTAGCTAGCAATGTAATCTCAGAGGCTTCTAATTATCTGTATGCCTTTGATATGGGCAAGCTTAAGGCTTTATGCGATGAATACAACAGTCAGAGCTACACAGCAAACGCAGAGAAAAACAGGCTGAATGTAGCTGTAAACACAGCAGAGGCTGGCAAAATGCTGTTTGTGCCTGTTTGCTACGACAAGGGCTGGAGTGCTACTGTAAACGGAAAGCCTGTTGAAATAAAGCCAGCTATTAACAGTGGCTTTATGGCTATACCACTAGAAAAGGGAGCAAACGAGGTTTCACTTAAATTTATACCAAACCTTATGCCATTGGGTATAGTAATTTCTCTTGTATTTATTATAGCCTTTGTAGCCTGCATATTTATAGAAAGAAAGGGTAAAGGCACAAAGCCACCAAAATTCCTTGCTATATTGGCACAGGCTGTATTCTATTTAGTATGGCTAGGTGTATTGGCAGTAGTTTATATAGTGCCAATGGTTTACGAGCTGTTTCTGGCTAATCCAAAATAAGGCATTATAAAATAGATTCAACACAAATAAAACAGCCGATGTACTACCACAAAAGTAGCACATCGGCTTTTATTTTAACTTATTTTACTTTATTATCTAAGAGGATTTGATTACTAGCAACCACAGCCACAGCTGTTGCCGTTTTCGTTACCGTTACAGCATACTAAAAGGATTATAACAAGAATGATAATCCAGCAGCAGCCACCGTTACCAAAAGAGTTACCTAGGCACATTGTGTTTTCCTCCTTTCAACCATTTACAATAATATTATATTAAGAGGACGAGTAGTCGGTTACATTAAATTTTATATTTTTTTGCAAAATTTTATCCCCTTAATCTTATGAGATTAAGGGGATAGTCTTTGATATGGATATTTAATTAAATAGCAGAAAATCAAAACAAGCTCATAACCCAATAAATAACCCCATAAACCACAGAGGCTGTAATGCCATATACAAGCACAGGGCCTGCTATTACAAACATTTTTGCACCTAAGCCCAGTATAAAGCCCTCGCTTTTAAATTCTATTGCCGGAGATACAATAGAGTTTGCAAAGCCTGTTATTGGTACAAGTGTGCCAGCACCTGCGTGCTTTGCGATGTTGTCGTATATGCCTATTGAGGTAAGCAGACCACCTAAAAATACAAGCGAAACCGATGTAAGCGTGCGTGCGTTGTCTTGACTCATACCTAAAGCCTTGTTATATATATCGGTTAAGCCCTGACCTAAAACGCATATTAAGCCACCTATTAAAAATGCCTTTATACAGTTTAAAAACAGCTTGCTGTTTGGAGAGGCTTTTTTTGCCATTTGCGAATATTCCTGCTTTGTCACCTTCATAATTATCAAATCCTTTCAAAGTGATTTTATGCGTTTTAATCATTTTTATACAGACTATTATATCAAGAATGGTTAAAACATTAATTTTTCAAAACAAACTGTTAAATTTTAAATTAGTGTTGGAATCTTGCTGTTTTTTGTGTATAATGTAATGTGAGAATCAAGACAAAATTGAGAAGGGGGATTACTGTGGAGTACGAGCTTTATCTGGATAATAGTGCCACAACAAGGGTTAGTGACACAGTTGCAGAAAAGGTTTATAAAATGATGACAGAGAATTACGGAAATCCGTCTTCGCTTCATTCAAAGGGCTTGCAGGCACAGCACAGCGTTGAAGATGCAAGAAATGCTGTGGCTAATGCCTTAGGTGTAACAGCAAGCGAAATATACTTTACAAGTGGTGGCACAGAGGCAAATAATCTTGCTGTAATTGGTACAGCACTTTGTAAGAGAAAAACAGGCAATAAAATAGTAACCTCAATGATAGAGCATTCCTCTATAATGGACTCCTGTAAATATCTTGAATCGCTGGGCTTTGAGGTTGTTTATCTTCCTGTAGAGGAAAATGGTGCAGTGTCGCTAGAAAGTCTTGAAAATGCAATAGACGAAAATACTATACTTGTATCGCTTATGTATGTTAATAACGAAACAGGTGCAATTCAGCCTGTTGATAAAATACCGAGAATTATCAAAAGAAAAAATTCACCGGCAGTATTTCATATAGACGCTGTGCAGGCGTTTGGTAAGCTACCATTTAAAAATACAAGGCTAAAGGCAGATATGATTTCTGTTACAGCACATAAAATCTATGGCCCTAAGGGTGTGGGTGCACTTTATATTAAAAAGGGTGTGCGTATTACTCCACGACAATTCGGTGGAGAGCAACAAAGCAAAATAAGACCAGGCACAGAGTCGGCTCCACTTATAGCTGGCTTGGGTCAGGCTGTTAAAGAGATAGACTATACTAAAAATGATAGCGTTAAGGAAATAAATGCTTATCTTAGAGAAAGGCTAAAGGAATTAGACGGTGTTGCTATAAATTCACCTGATAATGCACTGGAATATATTCTGAATTTCTCTGTGCCGGGAATAAGAAGTGAAACAATGCTTCATTTTCTTGCAGAAAGAAATATATATGTTTCTAGTGGCTCAGCCTGCTCAAAGGGTAAGCCAAGCTATGTGCTTACTGCTATGGGGCTTGATAAACGTTTTGCAGACTCGGCTATAAGAGTCAGCTTTTCTAACAGTAACACAAAGGAAGATATAGACAGCCTTGTTAATGCTATAGGTGAGGGCATTAACAGCTTAGTCAGGATAAAGTAATATATTTTACGAAAGGTTTATATACGGTATGGAAGAAATTATTCTTATAAAGGTAGGAGAAATCGTTTTAAAGGGCTTGAATAAAAGAGCCTTTGAGGATGTTCTTCTTAAAAATCTGAGAAAAAGATTGCACAAGGCTGGTAGCTTTGAAATAAAGATTGCACAGTCTACAATATCTGTAAAGCCAAAGGACGAAAATGCAGATATGGAGCTTGCCTCTGAAATAGTTGGCAAAACCTTTGGTATAGCTACATATTCAAGAGCCTGTACAGCTGAAAAGGATATAAACGACATTCAGCAAAAGGCTGTTGAATATCTTGAGGAGGCACTTGAGGACGCTAAAACCTTTAAGGTAGAGGCAAGACGCTCTGATAAAAAATTCCCTATGACATCACCACAGATTTCTGCACAGGTGGGTGGCTATATACTAGAGAGATTTCCACATTTAAAGGTAGATGTTAAAAATCCCGAGCTTACTGTTACAGTAGAGGTAAGAGATTTTTGTGCATTTATCCGTGGTGGAGTATTAAAGGGTGTAGGTGGCATACCTGTTGGCACAGGTGGTAAGGCAGCTATACTTATATCTGGTGGTATAGATAGCCCTGTGGCTGCATATATGATGGCTAAAAGAGGTGTAGAGCTTACTGCTATTCACTTTGCAAGCCCTCCATATACCTCACAGCGTGCAGAGGAAAAGGTTTGCAAGCTGTTAGAGATAGTTTCTCAGTATTCGGGCAGAATGACAATGTACACTGTTCCATTTACAGAAATTCAGGAGCAGATAAGAGATAAATGCCCAGAGGAGCTTTTTACAATTATTATGCGTAGACTTATGATGGAAATAAGCGACAGAATAGCTCACAATAACGACTGCTCTGCACTTATCACAGGCGAAAGTTTGGGTCAGGTGGCAAGTCAGACTATTCACGCTATTTACTGTACAGATATAGCCTGCAATATGCCTGTTTTCAGACCTCTTATCGGTATGGATAAGGACGAAATTGTTTCTATATCACGTAAAATAGGCACCTTTGAAACATCAATAGAGCCTTACGAGGATTGCTGTACAGTATTTACACCTAAGCACCCTCGTACAAGACCTGTGCTTAAATATGTAGAAAAGGCACAGAATGAGCTTAACTGTGACGAAATGATAGAGCGAGCAATTGCTAATTTAAAGGTTACACAGATAGGCTATGGCAACAGCCAGCCATAATAAAATAATTGGCTGTAAAAATAAATTTGGAGGATATTTGTTATGAATGCTGAGTTGTACATACTTAGAAGCAGAGATGCGTCTGGCGAGATAACAACAAAAATTCCAGTAATAGCAGATACGCTTAAAAAGGCTGGAATAGTAGTTGCCTACAAAACAGAGCTTGACGAAAAAAGAGAAAAGATTGTATACAGCATAGCTGATTCACTTAAGCCCGAAGAAAATATAAATGCTATTTTTGTACCGAATGCATTTGAGAGCAATGCAGAGGATACTGTAATATATAAAACTCTGTCTGCAATTACAGCAACAGGTGGTACAGCTGACAAAAAGAGATTAGAGGATGTGCTGTGTGGCTTTACAGGTGACTTTGAGCCAGCCACACCAATTAATTCAGACGGCAACAGGTATGGATATATTTTCCTTGTAAATGGTGTAAAAATAGTTCTGTTGCCAGTGGTTTCAACCTTGCCTGCAATTTCAGCAGATAAAACAGTAGATTTAATAAAAGAAGCCATAAAGGCTCTTTTAGGTGAAGAGGCAGTAGAGAAATTGAATGCTGATAGCTCAAGCCCAAAGCAAACAGGGCATTTAGCTGTGGATTTTGATAAGGTAAAAACAGCTAAAACAACTAACAAAAATCCAGTTAAGCCTTCTACCGGTATGCTTTCTGTTGAGCCTTTTGTTGAGCCTGTAATTGAGTCACAGGAAGAGCCTTCAGACGAAGCTCAGGAGGACGGTAATGCTGTAAACCTTGTTAATAACTCCTTTGAGATTGAGGAGTCTGTGCCTATAGCTATGAATACAGCACCTGTAAATAATACAGAGGACGACCCTAACGCAGTTAGCCTGATTTCGGGTATGGGTGGTGCTTCTGAGAAAAAAGAGGATAAGGCAAAGGAAAAGGAGCTTAAAGAGCAGGAAAAGCGAGAAAGAGAACAGCGAGCACGTGAAAGAGAAGAAGAGCGAGCAAGAGAAAAAAGAGAGAAAGAGGAACAAAGGCTAAAAGAAAAGGAAGAGGCTAAGCCTAAGCACCAGAAAAAGGGTCCAACCTTTAAGGAGAGATTTATCCCTCTTAAGGAGGACGATGGCAAAGAAAAGGCAAGAAAGATTGTTCTTGATATAGCTATAATAGTATTTATAGTAACAGCCATTATTCTTACAAAGGTAGCTGTAATTGACCCATTCCTCAATAACAAAAAGTATGACGAGCTTAGAGAAACAGTTAAGAACGAAATAGAAATTGCTACCGAGGTAACAACCGACGCCGAGGGTAACGAGGTAGTAAGAAAGATAAAGACCAATAAGGACTGGAAAAAGCTTAAGGATATAAATAAAGAGGTAATAGCATGGGTGCAGATTAAGGACACAAATGTTGACTACCCTGTATTACAGCATAAAGAGGATACACTGGATTATCAGTACTATCTGTACAAGGATATTTATAAGGAGTACAGTGGCTACGGTAGCGTATTTGCCGATTTCAGAAGCAACAGAGGCGTAGATTCAAAGAACATTATTCTACATGGTCATAATATGAAGGACGGTAGTATGTTCGAAAACCTTATGGGCTACGGTAAATATAAGCCAGATATGGATTACTACAGAAAGCACCCAACAATCGAGTTTGATACACCTAAGGGTGTGGCAACCTATAAGATTATTTCAGTATTTAAAACAAGCACACTAGACGCTCACGGCGAATTTTTCAACTATCTGACAGCCAGCTTCTCAAGTGACGCAGAATTTATGAACTACGTTTATCTTGTAAGAGAGCGTTCACTTATTGATACTGGTGTAACCTGTAACGAGGACGACCAGCTACTTACACTTTCTACCTGCTCATACGAGTATTCTGACTTCAGAACAGTTGTTGTTGCAAGAAAAACAAGAGTAGGCGAAAGCTCAAAGGTAGATGTTTCAAAGGCTAAGGCTAATTCAGACCCACTATGGCCAGATGTTTACTATAACTACGATAAGTCTTCAAAGCCAAAGGTTACAACCTTTAAGACAGAAAACAAGAAGAAGAAAATAGCGTGGTATGACGGTAAGGGCAACCTTGACGGCAGAGAAAGAATGTTTACACTACACGACAATGACAGACCTAAGAACGAGGACGCAAGCGAGGAAACAACAGAAAATATTACTCAGCCACCAACAGAGGCACCAATAATACATCCAGAGGGTGTTATGCTTGATTACAGCCAGATGGTTATGGATATAGGCGATATTGAAACACTAAAAATTATCTGGTCTCCTGAAAATACTACCGAAAAGAGTGGAGTTAAGTGGATATCAAGTAATGCTAATGTAGCAAGAGTAGCGTCTGGTGGTAGAGTAACAGCTGTTGGCCCTGGTGAATGTACAATTACAGTACAAACAGCAAACGGTCACGAATATTCTACTACTGTTATTGTAAATGGTGTATTGGCTACAAAGCTTACATTGTCATCATCATCATACAGAACAAACAAACTAGGAGAAACCTTCCTGCTTGCAGCTACCTATGAGCCTTCAAACGTTACAAACAAGGCAATTAGCTGGACAAGCTCAGATAATTCTGTTGCTACTGTTACAAGTGGTGGCTTAGTTAAAATTACTGGCTATGGTAGCTGTACAATTACAGCTAAGCTGGATTCATTAACCTGTAGATGTACTATTACAGTTATACAGCCAGCAACAAATCCACCAGCAACAAACCCACCAGCAACAAATCCACCAGCAACAAACCCACCGGCAACAAACCCACCAGCAACAAATCCACCTGTTACACCAGAGCCAGAGCCAACACCTGAGGTAACAGCACCAGTGGAAGAATAATAATTAAAACAAGAGGTAAGGCTATGAAAAGTGCGTTAATATACTACACAGCACATAAAACAGGATATTGTGAAACAGCCCTGAGAGGCTGTACAGATTCTCAGGGTGTTTATATAGACAGCGTTATTGCGTCGGTGTCTGATGAAAATTTAGGACAAAACATAAACACCTGTCTTGATAAATATAACGCACTTTTTGTAGTGGGAGATATTTTAAGAAACGACAAAGCAGGCTTAATGTCTGTTTTGTCGTGTGGCTTTAAAAATTTAAAGGTAACATCAAAAGAGATAAGAGCAGAGCAATGTAAGGGGTATCTGCTTGAATTTGAGGGTAAAAAAATTGTGGTGCTTCCAGATGTACCAGAAAAAATAAGCAGACTTGTATCTGCACAGCTACTAGAGTATTTAAAAATGGAGAATAAGAGCATATGAGAATGAGAAGAAAGCCATGGGCAAGACCAGAATTGGCTGAATGTGATTTTTTTGTAGATGAACCAAAATTAAACAGAGGCAAATGGGCACAGTGCTTTAAAAAGCAACAGCCATTGCATTTAGAGCTTGGCTGTGGTAAGGGCTCGTTTATAGGTAAAATAGCATACGATCACCCAGATATTAACTATATAGGTGTTGACATAAAAAGTGAGGTTTTAGCCGTAGGCAGAAGAAATATTGTAAAGCTTTTTGGAGAAAAGCCTGTTGAAAATATTTTGCTTACAGCACAAAACATAGAGCTTATAGAGGATATTCTTTCTCCTGAGGATGTTATAGAGAGAATTTATATAAACTTCTGTAACCCTTGGGGCAGAGAAAAGCATAAGAAAAGAAGACTTACACATATAAGACAGCTAAACCACTACAAAACCTTTCTTAAAAAGGGCAGTGAAATAAGATTTAAAACAGATAACGACGAGCTGTTTGACGAAAGCCTTGAATACTTTAAGGAATGTGGCTTTGAAATTACATATATTACACGTGATTTACATAACAGCGATGTAGAATATAATATAGAAACAGAGCACGAGAAAATGTTCTCGGATGAGGGTATTCCTATAAAGTATTGTATAGCATTATATAAGTAAGAAGGTTTTATAAGTACGAAAGGAACAGATAAAATGAATATAAAGAGTAAAATCTCGATAATAGCTACAATAGCAATGCTTAGCTCTGCATTTACAGGCTGTTCCTTTGCAGGAATGTCAGACAGTGACCTTTTACAGCCACCCAGAGCAACAGGTGCCGAGGCTGCTATACAAAGCCTGCTTGAAAAAACCACAAATGGCGACTACAAGCTTAGCTACCCACAAAGTGGTGATTACCGTTCTGGAATAGTTATGCAGGATATAAACGGTGACTCAGCTCAGGAGGCTATAGCATTATATAAAACCTCTAAGGATACAGCCAGCATAAACATTATGTTTATGAAGGAAACAGCTGGAAAGTGGGAGTCGTTAGGCTCTTATACTAACGGTAATTCAGACGTAGACAGACTGTATTTTGGCGATGTTGACGCTGACGGTAAAAATGAGGTTATAGTTGGCTGGTCGTCATATCTTACAGGTAATAATCAGATTACTATGTATGAATATAACGACAGTAATACTGTATCTCAGCTGTTTGTAAATACTGACACTATGTATATAGATATGTCACTTATGGACATAACCAACGACAATGTAGATGACCTTGTAGTGCTTACTGCGTCGGTAAATGAAAAAACCAGCCAGACAACCACCACAGCAAGGCTTTACAGTAGCTGTGTAAAGGGAGATTTTTCAAGGGTATCAGAAATTAAGACAAACCCTAATATTATAAGCTATTCTCAGATTTTACAGGGTAATATAAGCGATAATGTAAAGGGCTTGTTTATGGATGGTAATACATCAAATGAAAACGAGCTTATAACAGAGGTGCTTTACTATTCAAACGAAAAGCAGATACTTATGAATCCACTTGATTATACCGAAGCAAATGGCGATGTAGAGAATATTACAGTAAGAAAAACTACAACAGTATGTAAGGATATTGACAGAGATAATATTATAGAGGTACCGTCACCATATATACCTGTGGTAGACACAAGCAATATTACTCCGTGCCCTATTATAAAGTGGTATAAGATAGTAAGCTCAAATGGTACAGTGCAGGAGGCACAGCAAACAGTTGCCAGCTATTCAGATGGATTTTACTTTGTATTGCCAAACAGCTGGAAGGGTAATATAGTGGCGTCAAACGACAACACAACAAGAACAACATCATTTTATGAAATTGTTGATACTAAGGACGCTGTTGCAATATCAACCGAGCCTGCAACAGAAAAGGGTACCGAAAAGGCAACAGTGCCAGAAATAGGCACACAGCCAACCGAGCCAACCGAGCCAATTGGCGAGGCTATGGCAGAAATAGGTGCAGAGCCAGTGCTGGTGCTTAAGGTTTATTCAGAAAAAAGCTGGAAAAACGAAAGTGCCACAAGAATAGCCGAGGGCTATGTGGTAATAAAAGAGGAATCGGGCTTTGTTTATACCTGTAAGCTTGGTAAGGCTGTAAACAGCGAGATTAATCTGTCAACGGATCAGGTTAAGGATAATTTTTATTTGATAAAGTAATAGAAAAATTGGGTTTGTAGGTGTGAGCTAACGCTCACACCATAGGAAAGACAGCTTAAAATTTTTGATTAAACTTTTTCAAAAGTTTATCAGGTCAAGGGCTGAAAGCCCTTGTGGGATTTTAAAGGGCAACGCCCTTTAACTTCTCGTGATTATTAAAAATGCCGTGTACACGGCATTTTTAGGAAAAACTATGAGTTAAGGACTCCGTCCTTAAAACCTGCAAGGGCGTTGCCCTTGACCCACCACCCTTTAAAAAGGGTGGACCGAAACTTTACGTTTTTCTCTATCAGCGTTTGTGCGTTAGC
>JAXJTP010000029.1:0-12374 GCA_036309525.1 Acutalibacteraceae bacterium
CCTAAACTTCACGTTTTTCTCTATCGTAGTTTGTGCGTTAGCCCTACAAACCAAAATTCATCTATATTCTTATTATAACCTACTCCTATTTTATTATAAAATTCCTCCGAATATAGTAAAAACACATTTCTACTATACTCGGAGGTTTCCTTATACGTTGATATTTTATTTGTTACTTAATTTAACTTTTGCTTTCTTTACTACAATTAGATATAACCAAGCTACTATTGCAGTAACCAGCATAACTACAAATGGTGCTATATACTTATATGCACTATACACAGGTACAAATTTAGATACAATTTTTACCATCTTATCTACAATCATAATAAAAATTGGATGTAATATGTATATACTCGTTGACAATCTTTCTCCTGTATAGCACAAGGCTTTAAAGCATTTATTATCGCTTTTGCTGTTGAATTGAACTGCCAATAAGAATACAACAATCGCTAAAAATGTTGTGCTGATATAGTGGTCTCTGGTTGCATTCACATTAAAATAAACTAATAATCCACGCTCAATTAAGGTTGTTACTGCAAAAGCAACTGTAAGTAATAATCCATTTACAGGCTTTATTTTGCTGTTGCGTGTATTCAGCATATCTCCAATCAGGAAATAAGGCAAACCAACACAAATAAAGTTTCTGATGAAAATATATGGTATTTCGGTTCCTAATAGTACAAGAGAATACTTGCCTAAAACTAAATCTAGCAAAAGTAAAACAGGGATAAGTGGATAAAGCTTTTTTCTATCCCATTTTTTCTCAAAAATAGACACTACAACTAAAACATATAAAATCGCACCTAAGTACCAAAGATGACCTCCAAATGGAGACTCGTTAAATACTAAAAAGCCCAGTATAGTTTTTATACTGAATACATCACCAATAAACGCTGTTATTGAATCTCCATTCATTACCACCTTTACCAAAGACCAAAAAACATACAATACATTGGCACTTAAAAATAATTTTAATACCTTAATTATTTGTTTTTTCTCTTTTTTGCGTTCCTTTGTAAGCGAGTAATAATATCCTGTTATCATAAAAAATACAGGTACTGCTATTCTGGCTAATGGCGTAAATATATCACCCAACAATCCAGGAAAAGGTGCATGAACACATATTATCATAAATGCACATATAGTTTTCAACAGGTCTAAACCATTATTTCTCTGCATAAAACAATATCCTCCTCAAAACAAGCAACAATGTAATTTCAAGCTAAGCTTGTCTATTGCTAATATCTAACCCGTAAAGGGTATAACACACAAAACAAATTATTGACTAATTATTCTTAATCTTTGCAAAAAGCAAACCGTTCATAATTGCAACGGTTTGCTTTTACTTTTTTATAAATTACATATCTGCGTTATTTTCAAGTGTATTCTGGCTTAATGCTTTCAGATAAGCGTTAATAAAGCCATCTATGTCACCATCCATTACAGCACTGATATTACCTGTTTCAAAGCTTGTACGGTGGTCCTTAACAAGTGTGTATGGCATAAATACATATGAACGGATTTGTGAACCCCATGTAATTTCCTTTTGTACACCCTTGATGTCTTCAATTTTATCTAAATGCTCACGCTCTTTAATTTCCATAAGCTTTGACATAAGCATTTTCATAGCAACCTCACGGTTTTGGTGCTGGCTACGCTCTACCTGACAAGCAACAACAATACCTGTTGGAATATGTGTAAGTCTTACAGCAGATGATGTTTTATTTACCTTCTGACCACCTGCACCACTTGCACGGTAAACGTCCATTTTAATATCCTCTGGGTTGATGTCTACCTGAATGTTGTCATCTATTTCTGGCATAACCTCAAGAGATGAGAATGATGTGTGTCTTCTGCCTGATGAGTCAAATGGAGAAACTCTTACTAAACGGTGAACACCTGCTTCGCTCTTTAGATAGCCATAAGCATTCAAGCCCTCTATAAGAATTACAGCACTCTTTAAGCCTGCCTCGTCACCGTCTAAATAGTCAAGTGTTTTAACCTTAAAGCCCATTTTCTCTGCCCAACGGTTATACATACGATAAAGCATTTCTGCCCAGTCCTGAGCCTCTGTACCACCTGAGCCTGCGTGGAAGGTAAGAATAGCATTTTTACTATCATACTCACCTGTAAGCAGTGTTTGCAGACGTTGCTTTTCAAGACTCTCTTTTATTGCGTCAACCTCGCTCTGAGCCTCCTCAAGCAATGACAAATCCTCGTCCTCGTTTGCAAGCTCAATTAAAGCAAGTGCATCTTCGTATTTTGCAACAAGGCTATTATAGCCCTCTACCTTACCCTTTAAGGCACTTGTACGCTGTAAAATAACCTGTGATTTCTCCATATCGTCCCAAAAGCCAGGCTCTGTTGCTCTGTTTTCAAGCTGTTGGATTTCAGACTCCATTGCTTTTAATCCTAAAGCGTCAGCAAGGTCGTCTATTTCAGGCTTTGTACGTTCAAGCTCAAGCCTCAATTCTTCAAATTGTACCATAAATTCTACCAATCCTTAAAAATAGTCATTATTATTTATTATAATTTATTATCGGGTAAATGTAAAGTGCTGATACAGCATATAATAAAAATATAGCTATAAAATTATTTTTTAACAGGTATATCTTCCTCGCCTATAAAGGCACCATTTTCAGCAAATTTTCTATAAATAGTATAATCAGTACGATAATATATTACTGTCTTTACTTCACCGTTTTCATACCATTCGTATTTGTCTATATCCTCTTTGTTTACTCTTTTACGAGAATAATCCTTTACCTTACCTGATTCATAGTATGTAACCTTACATATATATTGATAAACAGAAAAACCGTGATCGTGTGTTCTAAGCAGATAATAATGCTTTATATTGCCATTATCATATTTTGAATACATAATGTAATCCTTTTTGTCTGCGTTAATGGCATTAGTTTCAAAGTCATTTATATCAGGCTCAGCTTCGGAATACTCTCCGTTTGATATTATTTCATCATTAGAAAGAATTCCAAGATTCTGATCTATAATATCCAGACTACAGCCACCACTGTCTAAAATAAGGTGTGTAATACCCTCTTCAATGGTCACACCAAGTCGAGTAAACGGACCTACATCCATATATATTTTGCCCGACTCTGTAAGATATAGATCTATATAAGCCTGACCGATTGGCACAAATCTTTCTTTAAGCTCTTTTGCAATACGGGTATATTTTCTGTTATTAATTATAGCTTTAATTTTTTCTGGTGTGTCATATTCCTCTTTATCAATATACATAGCCTTTTCAGCATCAAAATAATCTCTGGTTGGTGAATAAGAGCTATAATCATTCTTTAGCATTTCTTTTTTATATTCATTAAAGGTTCTATATTTACAGAAATAAAGCTTATCAAATTCCTCCAAAAATTTTGGAAGAGCGTCAAATATTTCAAAGCCACAATTCTCATAACGCTTAAGCTGTTCGGTTACATCTATTTTTCTACCCTCATACCAGCCTGCACGCATCAGCATTTCTAAAACCTCTTTTGGGAATCTCTGCTTACTTTTTGCTGATAGCTTACTTGTGTCTGGGGTTTCATCAATAGCATATTTGTGACCCTTTGGTACTATTTTGGATTTTATAGCCTTGTCTGTATAAATAATAGAAATATTTGGCTTTTTCTTTGCTTCTCTTTGAATATAAACATCATTAGTAATATACTGCTCTTTCTTAGAGCTTCTACCTATGAAAGCACCATTTTCATCATAGCTTTTACAGATTATAGAATTGTTGTTATGGTAGTCAATAACCGACTTTATTCCACCATGCTCATACCATTCGTAGGTTTTAATATCTGTATTATTTACTTTTGTTTCGGTATAATCCTTTACCTTACCCGATTCATAATATGTAACCTTGTAAACATATTTGTATTCAGTAAAACGCTGTATGTATGTTTTATACTGGTAATAATGCTTTATATTGCCGTTACTATACTTTGAATACATAATGTAATTCTTTTTACCCAGTTCAATTGCAGTAATCTCAAAATCCTTAATGTCAGGCTCATAGCCAGAGCATTTTCCCTTAGATATTATTTCATTATTAGAAAGAATATCTAAATCCTGATTTATAACACGCATTTCACAGCTGTTGTAATCATTATCAATAAGAGCATTAATACCCTCGGCAATATTTGAACCCAATCGTTTTGGAAAGTGACCATTTAAATATATTTGACCTGACTCAGTAAGGAAGATTGTATTATTAGATTGATCCTGACCAATAGGTACACATCTTTCTTTTACTGTACGTTGTATAGACTGACATAGATCAACACCTGTGTGGTATTCGTATTGAGTTATTTTTCTATTTTTTGTTGCGTCAAAGCAACTGTAAGGCTTTGCGTTGTATTTATCTCCTCTTAATTCATACCTTTGTTCGGTTTTAAACACATCGTATTTTTTGAAATAAAGCTTGTCAAATTCCTCAAGAAACTTTGTAAGAATATCAAAGGTTTCAAACCCACAATTTTTATAACGCTCAAGCTGTTGGGTAACATCTATTTTTCTGCCCTCATACCAGCCTGCACGCAAGAGCATTTCTAGAGTTTTTTCAGAGAATCTCTGTTTGCTTTCATCTGATAAATTACTTATATCTGGGGTTTCATCAATAGCGTATTTGTGACCCTTTGGTACTATTTGTGATTTTATAGCTTTGTCTGTACAGGTGATAGAAGTATCTGGCTTTTTCTTTTCTTCTTGAATATAAACAGCATTAGTAATATGCTGTTCTTTCTCAGAGCTTTCATCTATGAAAGCTCCGTTTTCAGCATAATTTCTACAGATTATAGAATTTTCGTTATGATACTCTATAACAGACTTTATTTCACCATGCTCATACCATTCGTAGATTAGCAAGGCTTCTTCATTTACTCTTTTGGCAGTATAGTCTTTTATATTACCAGATTCATAATATGTAATTTTGTAAATATCCTGAAAAACTACATGCGAAAATCCGTGTGTCCTAAGGCGATAATAATACTTTATATTACCATTAGCATACTTTGAATATATAACGTAGTTTTCTTTGCCTGCATTAATAGTGTCAGCTTCAAATTTATTAATATCCAGCTCTGTTTCAGAATATTCACCACCTGATATTATTTCATCACGAGAAAGAATACCTAATTCCTTGTTTATAATATATAATTTACACCCAGCTTTACCTAAAATAAGATTTGTAATACCCTCCTCAACTGTTACACCAAGTCGGTCTAATAAGCCATCAACATCCATATATATTTTGCCTGACTCTGTAAGAATAAGGTTCATATAAGCTTCACCAATAGGCACAAAGCGTTCATCAAGCTTTTTAGCTATATAATCATAGTCTTCTACTACAGTTTTTATTTTTTCCGGTGTATCAAATCTCTTTTTGTTAAAATGCATAGCCTTTTCGACATCAAAATAATCTCTGGTTAGTGAGCGTAGGCTTTCTTTATCCTTTACTCCAGACTGTTTGATTTTTTGAAAAGTTGAATATGTGCAAAAATATAGCTTATCAAATTCCTCTAAGAATTTTGGAAGAGCGTCAAATATTTCAAAGCCACAAGCCTCATATCGCTTAAGCTGTTCAGTTACATCTATTTTTCTGCCCTCATACCAGCCTGCACGCATTAATGTTTCTAATACCTCTTTTGGGAATCTTTTTTTACTTTTTTCTGATAAGAGATTTGTGTTTGGTGTTATAAATGAAACTTTTTTGAATTCCTGCTCAATTGTTTCAGGCTTTGGCTTTTTAATTGAGCTTTGTGTTTCAGCTTCAGCTATATTCTCAGCTTCTTTTTGAATACAAGGCTTACATTGATTAACTACTTCTCTTTCTTTCAGTGTATCTACATCAGTATTCTGTGCATAAGAATTGTTATCAACTGCTTGTGGATTTTCAATTATTTTTTTAGCTTCAACAGTATTTTCAGCTTCTTTTTTGGTATCAGAATTTATATTATAAAGGCTAGATTTAAAATCAATATTTTTATAATCAATAGTTTTAGATAGCTTATGTAGCTCTCTTTTCTTTTTTATTAATCTTAATACAGCTTTTGTAAAAGTCATTTTTTAGTACCTCAAGCTTTTATCAATTGTCATATGTATGAGTGCAAACCTCTTTGATTTTTTCACGTAGCTTTTGGAAATCCTCAAAAGCACCTGGTTTATTGTTAGGGTTACGAAGCAAAGCAGCTGGATGTAGGGTTGCCATCATAATTACACCATTTTTCTCAAAGAAAATGCCGTGCTCCTTTGTAATCTTCATATCACTTTTTATTAGTCTTGTAGCAGCAACTCTGCCAAGGCAAACTATTATCTTAGGCTTAATAATTTTAACCTGATTTCTAAGCCAATTAATACATTGCTCCTGCTCCTCTGGCAATGGATCGCGATTTTTTGGTGGTCGGCACTTTACCATATTTGCTATATAAATATTTTTATGTCTGTCTAAGTCAATAGCGTTAAGCATTTTGTCAAGTAGCTGTCCACCTCTGCCAACAAATGGCTCGCCCTGTAGGTCCTCGTTTTCTCCAGGGCCTTCACCTATAAACATAACCTCGGCATTCTCAACACCAACACCAAAAACAAGGTTTGTTCTTGTTTTGCCAAGCTCACACTTCTGACAATTAACGCACATATCCTTAAGCTGTGTTAAATTTTCTACCATATTAATAACTCCGATTATCTGTTTTGTATTATTGCTTTTTGCTAAGCTCTGCCAGCTCGCTTACTATATCAACAACATCCTGTGCCATACGCACACAATATAGATATTGTATCTGATTTATCTCGTTTACAATATATTTGTTTATTCTCATATTAATTTCTGAAAAGCAAGGATGATTAACCTTGATAGTTACATAAAACCAATATCCGTATAACGGCCATCTGTTTTTTCTGTTAAGAAATTTAATAAGAGAATTCTTTGACTTTTTACTTTCATCATATTGATTTAAAAGCTCTTTTTTTCTCTCAAATACTACATCGGTAATCTGCGACAAATAGAAAACATCAGGATTTTCATTTTTTAAACGCTTACCAGTATCTAAAAGCCATGTTTGGTGCTCTTCATCAATTTTAAGAATTTCATAATCACCAAAGCTACGTGTAGCGTTAAATTCATTGAGCATTTGGCTATTTTTATTTCGTTTACGATATATAAGATGCTTTTTAATTTCTTCAGCTGTAATCTCGTCGTAATCATCTAAATGCTCACTGCACTTTTTAGCACAATCACTACACAAAAAACCGTCGTTAAGTTTTATTCTTGTAAGTATACTTGCTTTTTCTTTGCATACAACACAATTCTTTTTCATATAAATCCATCCTGTTTTTAAGTATTATGAGTGAATTATAATAATACTCATAACAGCTTTTTTATTTTAACCTTTATAAATTCCTCTTAATAAAGCGATTTCCTTTGCGTAGCCGTCAAGGTCGTTTGGTGTTTCAAGCTCAAAAGGTAAATGCTTTAGCTGTGGGTGGTTGATAATTCTTGAGATAGCCTCTAAGCCAAGGTTACCCTCACCTATAACCTCGTGTCTGTCTTTATGGCTTGAAAATGGGTTTTTACTATCATTTAAATGAATTGCACAAAGCTTATCTAAGCCTATAACTCTATCAAATTCATCTACAACAGCGTCAAGATTATTTACAACATCATAGCCTGCGTCCCATATATGACAGGTATCAAGGCAAACTCCCATTTTATCGCTAAGCTCTACCCTGTCAAGAATTGCCTTTATTTCTTCAAAGCTTCTGCCTATTTCACTGCCCTTACCAGCCATTGTTTCCAGCAAAACCTTTGTAGTTTGTTCTGGCTTTAAAATACTGTTAAGCATTTCTACAATATAATCAATACCAATCTCTACACCCTGCTTAACATGGCTACCAGGATGAAAATTATAGTAGTTATTTGGCAGGTACTCCATTCTTCTTATATCGTCTTCCATAGTAATTTTTGCAAGCTCTCTTATTTTAGGGTCAGCCGAGCAAGCATTAAGTGTGTATGGTGCGTGTGCAACTATTGGTGCAAAGCTCTTATCCTCTATATATAAAAGAAATTTTTCTATATCCTTTTCATCTAAATCCTTAGCCTTAAAGCCTCTTGGATTACGTGTAAAAAACTGGAATGTATTTGCGTTTATAGAAACAGCCTCCTTAGCCATATGCAAAAAGCCCTTAGAAGCTGACAGATGACATCCTATATTCAACATAAAAGCACCTCTTTTTCTAGCTGTATTTTAAATATATATAATATTAGTATAGCATAACACAGCTTTTTAAACAACTATAAATTTCAATCTATAAAATTTCTATTGGAAAACGAGCTATTATATAGTATAATTACGATGTATTAAATATTTTCTGAATATGTGGTGAGTATTTTGAAAAAGAGATTTAAGATTTTTAAATTAGTAATATTAACTATTCTTTCTTTTATTATAATTATTACTGCCTATATTATCGCCAATCAGTATGTTATAACAACCTCTAAATATTCTATAGAGAGCGACAGAGTAAAAAATGACATAAAAATTGCTGTTATAAGCGATTTACATGGCAGAGATTTTGGCAATGATAATAATATTATTGTTAATAAAATCAGCAAAGAAAAGCCTGATTTAATTGCTGTGATTGGTGATATGATTGATGAATATACCGAAAACGATGAAGCTGTATTAAATACACTTAAACCACTACCCGAAATAGCACCAACCTACTATTCAATAGGTAATCACGACTATCTTTATTCTGATTATGATAATTACATAAAAACGCTGGAGAGCTCAGGCGTAGTTATCCTTAACGATGAAACCACAAAATTGACAGTGGGCGAAAACAAGCTTACTCTGCTAGGGCTTTCAAACTATAGCTTTGGTGAGGTTGAAAATCCTATGTATACAGAACTTATGAAGGAGCTATGCGAAAATGACGATTTGCGAATTATGCTATGTCACTATCCAGAATTTACTCCTTGGTTTTTTGGTCAGGATTTATACTACGAATCGGATTTTGAGCTTATGCTAAGTGGTCATACTCACGGTGGACTTGTAAGACTACCATTTTTTGGTGGCTTATACGCACCTAATCAAGGACTTTTCCCAGAATATTCAAAGGGGCTTTATTATATCGACAAAGAAAACAAAAACCCATACCATATGCTTGTAACTGGTGGTCTTGGACCAGATACACGATTTATAAGAATAAACAACTTTCCAGAAATATCATTTATAACAGTAAAGCCTGTTAAGTAAAATATGCTAGCGTACAATTCAAAATAATTTGTACGCTAGCATATTTATTTTATTCAATAATATCAAAGCCGTCAGCCCTAATTAAAGCCTTTAATTTATCCATATACGTTAAAGCTACGTCACTCAGGTTTGTTTTTGGGTTTTGAATAAAGCCAATAGTCATTTTTTCATCTGTGTTCAATCTAACCGAAGAAATGTTATTACCGTTAAGGTTGCTGTTTAACACACCTGAACAGATTGTATAACCATTTAAGCCTATCAGCAAATTAAAAAGTGTTGCTCTATCGCTTACGTGGATTATCTTTTTATGCTGTTCCTTTACAAACATTTCCTCTGAATAGTAAAAGGAATTATATGTACCCTGCTCAAAGGTTAAAAACGGATAATCGTCTAAATCCTCTGGATTTATAAGCTCTTTATTTGCAAGAGGATGTGCAGTGCTTAAAAACACATGAGGCTCTGCAACGAATAATGGCTTAAAAACTAAATTATTATCTGCAAGCAGTTTGCTTATTACCTTCTGGTTAAAATTACTAAGATAAATTATACCTAGCTCACTTCTGAAGCTTGAAACATCCTCTATAATTTCATAGGTACGTGTTTCTCTTAGTGTAAATTCATATTCATCTGTATTCAGCGATGAAATAAGCTCAACAAATGCATTTACTGCAAAGGCGTAATGCTGAGTAGATACTGAGCATAATTGCTTTTGCTTTTTATTTGAGATATATCGTCTTTCCATAAGCTGTGTTTGCTCTATTATCTGCCTTGCATACGACAAAAACTCAGAGCCATCTGACGAAAGAGAAATTCCACGACTTGTTCTTTTGAAAATTTCGATACCAAATTCATTTTCAAGCTCTTTAATTGCAGACGAAAGACTTGGCTGAGAAATAAAAAGCTGTTTTGATGCTTCTGAAATAGAGCCACACTCGGCAACCTTGATAATATATTTTAACTGCTGTATAGTCATTTTTAACCTCTGCCCTATATTTTTCTTTATTACGATTATACTACAAATACATCAATATGCCAAACTCCTTTTTCAAAAATTAAAATGGCAATTATGCACAATATCAGACAAAACATTTTATATTTATCATACAAACAGCTCGGCATAATTTTCAATAAAAAACTTTGGCTTTTGTACAAAAAATAATATATTCATACAAAGTTATTTAGTGCTGTGCTATCTTTCTTGACCTTTACTTTTACTTATATTAAAGTATATACATACCCATATTTACAGGGAAATAAAAAGATAATGATAAGGAAAAGATAATATGAGCTACGAAATAATTGTTCTTGATATTGACGGCACACTGGTTAATTCACAAAAGGTAATTACACCTCACACCTTAAAAACTCTGATTAACCTACAAAAGCTTGGCAAAAAGGTTGTGCTTGCATCGGGCAGACCTATACAGGGTATATTAGGACACGCAAAAACATTACGTTTAAATGACTTTGGAGGCTATATTCTTGCTTATAACGGTGGTGCTGTTATAAACGCACATTCAAATGAGGTTATGTACAGCAAGTATTTCCCAAATGAAATTATACCTGAAATTTGTGAGGAGCTAAAAAGCACAAACGTTACTATAAACACCTACGAAAACGACAAAATCATCGAAGGTAACGCATTAAACAAGTATTCTGACATTGAATCAAAAATCGTAGGTATGGAAGCTAAATTTGTAAAAAATTTTGCTGAGTATGTTACCTTTAACATCAACAAGCTTTTACTAGCTGGTGACCCTGATGAAATTTTAAGACTTGAAAAGCTTTTCAGTGAGCGTTATAAGGGAGTAATCGGTGTATTCAGGTCAGAGGAATTTTTCCTTGAGCTTGTGCCACTTGGCATAGACAAGGCAAAATCAATTGATGTTTTGCTTAATAAGCTCGGATTAAACAGCAAGCAGTGTATCGCCTGTGGTGACGGCTACAACGATATTACTATGATACAGTATGCTGGTCTTGGTGTTGCTATGGGTAATGCAGTAGATGAGGTTAAGGCTACAGCTGATATTATAACTGTTACAAACGACGAAGACGGTGTTGCAAAAATCGTTGAGGAATATATGATATAGCTTTGAATCAAGCAAATTTAAAAGGGTTGACTTTAGCAGTCAACCCTTTTTCTAATTAAGTAATATTCAGATTTTATCAGTTAATTGTAAGACTTAGTGCATTTGGTACGCCAGCACCACTTGGGTCACCGTCTGCAACGATTGATACAGAAGCACCGTCATAAAGGTCAGAAGACTCTACACCTGTACCGTTGTAGTTGAATTCGTACTGGTTACCATCACGTAGAACAACAATAACAGTATTTGGACCATAGCCTACAACTGAACCTGTTACAGAATAGTTGCCGTTTGCATCTGGAGCACCCAGACTACTTGAAGCATTTGAAGAAGCAGTTGGTCTTTCTGGTGAAGAACTACCCTCTTCTGTTGCAGTTGGCACTGATGAAGGAAGTGTAGCTCCTGTAGCAATCTGTGCTTCAAAGGTTGCTGGCTGAGTAGGTGCCTGTGTTGCAGGAACTGTTGGCTGTGTAGCAACTGGTGTTGTTGGTGCTTTTGTTGCTGGTGCAGTAGGAGCAACTGTTGCAATTGGTGTAGCTGTTGGAGCCTCGGTAGCCTCTGAACTACCTTTGCTTGTACAGCCTGTTGTTCCAAAAGTAACAGAAATTACAACAAGCATAAAAGCAAGTAAAATAGCTGTCTTTTTCATAATAGCGATTCCTCCTAAAATACATATTATATGACATTGTATTTACAAGATAAATATACATTAAATCACAAAAAATATCAAGTAGTATTTTTAATATTTTGCTTAAAAATGCATATAACTACATTTTGTGCAACTAATTTATTAATATAAAATTCATAAAATTTAAGTTAATATTCCGTTTATATAAAATATAGAAGTGTTAGAGCTTATGGTTTGGGATAAGTAAATTTGGGTTTGTAGGGCTAACGCACAAACTACGATAGAGAAAAACGTGAAGTTTAGGTCCAGCCTTTTCAAAGGCTGGCAGGTGGTGCAACCAATTCCAAAGGAATTGATTGCTTGGACAGAGTCCTTGCAGGTTTA
>JAXJTP010000030.1:0-9700 GCA_036309525.1 Acutalibacteraceae bacterium
CCTTTAAAAAGGCTGGACCCAAACTTTACGTTTTTCTCTATCAGCGTTTGTGCGTTAGCCCTACAAACCCAAATTCACCACAGCATAGTATCACATACTCTATAATACAAAAAACAGGCAGTTGCAAAAACTATACCTTTGCAACTGCCTTTTAATATACTTTATTTGGTTAATTATTCGTCCTTACCACAGCATTTTTTAAACTTTTTGCCACTACCACAAGGACATGGGTCGTTACGACCTACTTTTTTATTCTTCTTTACAGTGGTGTTTGGCTTTTCGTCTGATGAACCACCACTTGTAGAGGTTGGGTTAGCCATTTGCTCACGCTTAATCAGAATTGTTGACTCTTCTTCCATAATCTGCTGTTCCTCGGCAATTTCCTTGTCGATTTCTTCAGCACTTTCGCCCTTATTCATAGCCTCAGCCTTAGCTGCCTCTAGCTCTCTTAAACGCTCTTCTCTGTAAGCCTTTGCTCTTTCTGCGTCTGCAATCTGTCTAGCCTGAATTTCTGCAATCTTCTTTGGAGCTGACAAGCAAAGCTTAGCTGTATTTTCTCTGATAGATTCTATCATCTGGTCGAACATATCAAAGCCTTCAAATCTATACTCTACTACTGGGTCCTTCTGTGCAAATGCACGCAATCTGATACCCTGCTTCAGGTTATCCATATCGTCAATATGCTGCATCCAGTAAGTGTCAACGCTCTTTAGAAGATATACACGCTCCATTTCACGCATAGTATCCTCTGGCAACAGAGCCTCGTTTTCTTCGTAAATCTTAGCAGCCTTATCCTGTAGAATTTCTACGATCTGCTTGCTGTTCATATCTGCAAGCTCGTCAAGAGTAAGATCCAGACAGTCATCGTCCTCTGAAAGAACCCAGCCCATATAATACTCTCTTAGGCTGTCCATATTCCACTGCTCACGAAGAATATTATCATCACAGTATAGAGCAACTATACCCTCGATATTCTCGTTAATCATCTTAACAACAACATCCTTGATGTTTTCGCCGTTAAGCACCTGATCACGCTGTGAATATATAATCTCTCTCTGCTTGTTCATAACATCGTCGTACTGAAGTACGTTTTTACGAATAGCAAAGTTTCTGCCCTCTACCTTCTGCTGTGAGCTTTCAATAATATTTGAAAGCATTTTGTTTTCGATTGCCATATCATCTGGAGTGCTGAGTCTTGTCATAACAGCTTCCATTCTTTCGCCACCGAATAGACGCATTAGATCGTCATCTGTTGACAGATAGAAACGGCTCTTACCAGGGTCACCCTGTCTACCAGCACGACCACGAAGCTGGTTATCAATACGACGTGACTCGTGACGCTCTGTACCAATGATATACAAGCCACCTATATTACGAACCTCTTCAGCCTCGTCCTTCAGCTCGTCCTTATATTTCTGGTTAAGCTCCTGGAAGGTCTTTCTTGCGTTAAGGATTTCCTCGTCCTTTGTTTCGCCATAGCTTGTAGCCTGTGCAATAAGCTCCTCGTCAAAGCCATTCTTTCTCATTTCTGACAATGCCATAAACTCAGCATTACCACCAAGAATAATATCAGTACCACGACCAGCCATATTTGTAGCGATTGTAACAGCACCCTTTTTACCAGCCTGTGCTACAATTTCAGCCTCTTTGTCGTGTTGCTTAGCGTTAAGTACGTTGTGCTTTATGCCACGTCTTTTAAGCATACCACTTAGAATTTCTGATTTTTCAATAGAAATTGTACCAACAAGAACAGGCTGTCCCTTTGCGTTACATTCTATAATATCTTCAATTACAGCGTTAAACTTACCCTTTTCATTCTTAAAGATAAGGTCTGGCTCGTCAATTCTCTGTACAGGCTTATTTGTAGGAATTTCGATAATATCAAGCTCGTAAATCTCGCCAAACTCAGATTCCTCTGTCATAGCTGTACCAGTCATACCAGAAAGCTTTTTATACAAACGGAAATAATTCTGGAAGGTAATAGTAGCAAGAGTTTTACTCTCGTTTTCTATCTTTACGCCCTCTTTAGCCTCAATAGCCTGATGTAAGCCCTCGTTATATCTACGACCATACATCAAACGACCTGTAAATTCGTCAACGATAATTACCTCACCGTCTTTTACAACGTAGTCAGTATCAAGTCTCATTGTACCATAAGCCTTAATAGCCTGATTTATATGGTGCTGAATTGTAAGGTTGTCTGGGTCTGTAAGGTTGTCAATACCAAAGAAAGCCTCTACCTTCTTTACACCGTGCTGTGTAAGTGTAGCTGTTTTAGCCTTTTCGTCTATAATATAGTCAATCCCCTGTGACTTGTAATATTCCTCGTTATCCTCTTTTGTATCTATTTCTGCAAACTTCTCATATTTTAAGGTACGAGCAAGCTTGTCTGCTCTTTCGTAAAGGTCTGTTGATTTATCACCCTGACCAGAAATAATAAGAGGTGTTCTTGCCTCGTCAATAAGAATTGAGTCAACCTCATCGACAATAGCAAATGCGTGTCCACGCTGAACCTTTCTCTCCTTATAAACTACCATATTATCTCTTAGGTAGTCAAAGCCAAGCTCATTATTTGTACCATATGTAATATCTGCTGCATAGGCCTTTTTTCTTTCAGCACTTGAAATATCGTGTGTAATCAAGCCTACTGTTAAGCCAAGATAGCTATATAGCTTACCCATCCACTCAGAGTCACGCTTAGCAAGGTAGTCGTTAACAGTAACAACATGAACACCCTCGCCTGTTAAGCCGTTAAGATATGCAGGCAGGGTTGCAACTAATGTTTTACCCTCACCAGTACGCATTTCTGCAATTCTACCCTGATGTAATACAATACCACCTATAACCTGTACAGGATAGTGACGCATACCAAGTACTCTGTCTGAAGCCTCTCTACATACAGCAAATGCATCAGGTAGAATATCGTCGGTAGTTTCACCGTTAGCTAATCTTTCCTTCAAAATATTAGTCTGATTTTTAAGCTCTTCCTCTGTCATAGCCTTGTACTTGTCTTCAAGCTCAAGAACACTATTCATTATAGGCTTAACCCTTTTCAATTCCTTTTTACTATAATTACCAAACAAAGCTTTTATAAAACCCATTGTTGATAAACCTCCTCTTTGTATATCCTTTTTATATATAACAAATTCTTGAAAATCAATTTATTATCAGTAAGGTCTGTAATCTATGTTATTATATCACACATCAAATCAAAAATCACTAAAAATTTGTAAACAGATAAAATTAATTTACAGAATTAAAAAACTCTTAATATTAGGGCAAAAAGCTTACCGTGCTTATCAGGCAAATTTAATTACAGTCTAATAAGCACAGTAAATTTAATTCACAATTTATTGCAGAATATTACGATCGTGCAACAATAAGTATTCTAATCAGCAGAATACTTATTGTTGCAATATATTTTCCAGCTATGGTAAAAGTATTATTTTGTTTTTGTTAAAAGCATCTGTATTCTTCGCATTGTTAAAACCAATGCACTCATAAATATGCCAAAGCTCATAGATAATGCTATGTTATATTGATTTAATAACAGGAGTATAGAAAAAACAATAAATATCAGCAAAGAAATTACTTTTGCAACCTTGCCATATATATTCTTTTCTTTTTCTGATAAAGGATTATTTTCTGTATCAAGTGGCGACATAACCCATATGCACACCAAAGAAATAAAGCTTACTGTAAAAACGGTTACAGCTATTATATAGCTTATATTAAGCACTGATAATTTAAATGTAATTAATAACAGCACAGATAATAACACAGAAAACAAATAACATCCACCTGCTGTTTTAGCATGGTAGCCTCCTGCAAATTTGCGTATTGCAATAAAACACAGATAAAAAACTATGCTTTCTACCAACAAGCCGAAAATTATCCCTAACACTACTAATGTAAAAATATGTATCAACGCCGATATAGTTATACTTAACGCATACTGATAAAGCTCCTTATCTTCAGCCTTTATCATATTATTTTCAATAAAAAACTCTATAATTTTTTTATTTACACTATCCATTATTTTACCCTTTTAAAAGCGTCAAGCTTTACTGGTGCCTTTGGCTGATGCATTATAAAGCAGTTAGTTGAATTTGCATTTAAAGTAAGAACCAGTGTAAAGCATGATACAACCAACGGAGATATTCTGCATAAAATCCCCTTAAATTTTTTCATATATTCACCTCCTTGAGGTGAGTATATCACAGCTGATTTTAAAAAAGACAAATATTGCCTAAATGATGTCAAATACGTGCAAAGTGATGTTTTTTCTCTGTTGCATTAATGACTTTGATTTTCTTTTATGCTATAATAGAAACAGGTGATGCCAGTGAAAATACTAATTTGTGATGATAACATTAATATAATTAACCATATAAACAACAATCTTATTGATTACGCAAAGCAGAAAGAGCTTTGCATTGAAATAGATACCTTTACAAATAGTCAGGAAGCCTCGTTAAGCAATACTGCCTACGATATTGCCTTTGTAGACGTAGAGGTGCCCGAAATTGGTGGCTTAAGGCTTGCGTCAATTCTTAAAGAGAAAAACAAAAACATAATTATTTTTGTTATTACCTCCTACGAGTCTTATCTTGATGACGCAATGGATATAGGCGTTTTCAGATACATAACTAAGCCGATTGATGACGCAAGATTTTTCAGAGGCTTTGACTCTGCGTTAAAGCGTTATCAGAAAAGCACTCAATTAATAACAGTAGAGTATTACGATGAAATTTACTCTATATTTACTGATGATATAGTATATATAACCATTGAGGATAGAAAAGCCGTAATTGTTACAAAAAGCAATAAATATTCAACAAACAAAAGGCTTTCATACTGGAAAGAAAAGCTGAATTCCTTTTCTTATTTTGTTCAACCACACCACAGCTACATTATTAATTTAAATTATGTAAGCACCTTTAATAAAACCGATGTTGTGCTTGAGTATGGCTCTGATAAAATCACATTACCTATATCTCAGCGTGGCTATTCTGGCTTTAAAAAGGCTTACTTTTTATATGCAGGAGTTTAATTATGATATACTCAATTTGTTATACAGCAATTTTCATTGCAGAAATTTTTATTTCCTTCTTATTTTTTGAGACTAAATTTGAAAGAAAGGTAAGCAAGGGCTTTTTAGGTGCAGTGCTTGTAGGTGCATACCTTGTACTATATTGTTCAAGGCTCCTCAATCTTCCGTGGCTTAATCTGCTTTGCTTTTTGGTATGTAATTTTTTAATACTCTTCCTCTGCTATAAGCCGAGTATAAGGTCATGCATTTTTCACCCGTTTATGCTTTTAATACTGATGACAATTACAGAAATTATTACTATATTTTCTTTTTCATCTGCATTCGGGGTTAGCCTGCTTGCTTGTCTTGATAATTCCACTAATCTTATAATTCAGTCTATTTTATGTAAAACGCTATATCTGGTTACGGTTTATCTGATTTTGAAAATCTCAACAAAGGAACAAAATTACGAAAACAATAAAATGTCGTGGTCATTGTTTATACTGCCTGTTTCAAGTATAGCGTTGATATATGTATTTTTATGCTCTGTTCTGGAATATAAGCTAGAGCAACAATACCTTTCGTTAATGCTGTTATGCTTTATTCTTTTGTTTGTATCAAATATTATAGTATTTACGGTTTACGAATTTAACCTTAAAATACACAGACGTAATCTTGAGCTTGAAATTGAGCACCATAAAGAAAGCACCACAGCCGAATATTACGAGCTACTTAATCAGCAAAACGAAAGCACAAAAATTTTCATTCACGATATTAAACGACACTTAAACACCATTAAAAGCCTTGCACCAAAAAACGACAATGCTATAAACAGCTATATCGACAGCATTATCGGTGAATTTGGTATAAACAACCCTATTGACTACTGCAACAACGCCCTTGTGAATGTTATTACAAACAGATATAAAAGAATATGCGAAAGCTCGGGTATAAAGTTTAATATTGATATACGAAATACACAAATAGATTTTATGAGCGAGCCTGACATTACAGCACTGCTTGATAATCTGCTTGAAAACGCTATTGAAGCTACTGATAAAACCAGCGATAAATTTATAGACTTTATAATTACAACAAATTCAGATAAGCTTCTTACTATTTCAATAGCAAATTCAGTTGCAGAAAGGGTTAATGTTACAAACAACAATATTCTTTCATCAAAAAAATCCAGTGGTATTCACGGTGTAGGCTTAAAAAGCATAAAGCGTGTAGTGCGTAAATATGATGGTGAAATTGATATGAGCTTTGATGAAAAGGATATGATTTTTACAACAACTGTTGTATTTCAGCTTTTATAGCCTCTATTTTTAAGGGTAAGAAAAAAATTTAAGAAAAATCCCTAAATTACTAGCATTTTTTATCTTATAAGTGTATAATAAAGGGTAACAGCTTTAAAGGTGTATTACAATATGCTCAGTTGTTAAAAATATACTTATGGGAGTAATGATATGGAGATTTTAAAAAGGGCTGTATTGCTTGCAAAAGAGCGAGAGCTTGATATATGTCTTGCTTCCACAACGGGTAATACAGCAAGGTCTGCACTTGAAATAGTGAACGAGATGAATTACACTGGCAAGCTAGTTGTAGTAAGGAATGTATGTGGCTTTCATACCCCAAACGAAACAGGTATGAATAACGATATTTACAACGAGCTTATTAAAAACGGTGTAACGGTTATCACATCAGCACACACATTAAGTGGCTGTGAGCGTGGTATCTCTAATAAATATTCAGGTGTGTACCCTGTACAAATCATTGCAGATTCTTTGCGTATGCTCGGGCAAGGCGTAAAGGTCTGTGTGGAAATTTCATTAATGGCAAACGACGCAGGTGCTCTTACCTATGGTAAGCCAGTTGTTTGTGTGGCTGGTAGTGGCAAGGGTGCTGACACAATATGTATAGTTACACCAGCCTATTCAGCGTCAGTACTTGATACTAAAATAAATGAAGTTATTGAAAAGCCTGATTTGTATTGATAAATTGTAGGTTACATTAAAGGAGAGTTTTACATATGGAGAAGAAAAATTTAGACTGGGCTAATATTGGCTTTGGTTACAGAAAAACAGATAAAAGATATGTTTCTAATTATAAAGATGGCAAGTGGGACGAGGGTGCTCTTATTGAGGACGATACAATTACAATGAGCGAATGTGCTTGTGTTTTACAGTATGCTCAAACCTGCTTTGAGGGCTTAAAGGCATATACAACTGCTGACGGCAGAATTGTTTGCTTCAGACCTGACCTTAACGCACAGAGAATGGCTGACACCTGTAAAAGACTTGAAATGCCTGTTTTATCAAACGAGCAGTTTGTTGAGGCTATAAAGTCAGTTGTACTTGCAAACGAGGCGTATGTTCCACCATATGGCTCAGGTGCTACACTTTATATCAGACCATTTATGTTTGGTATAAATTCAGTAATCGGTGTAAAGCCTGCTGACGAATATCAGTTCAGAGTATTTACAACTCCTGTTGGCCCATACTTTAAGGGTGGTGCAAAGCCTATTACTATCAAGGTTAGCGACTTTGACAGAGCTGCACCAAATGGTACAGGTAATGTAAAGGCTGGCTTAAACTATGCAATGAGCCTGCACGCTATTGTTACTGCTCACGCAGAGGGCTACGACGAAAACCTTTATCTTGACCCTGCTACAAGAACAAAGGTTGAAGAAACAGGTGGTGCTAACTTCCTGTTTATTACAAAGGATAACAAGGTTATCACTCCTAAGTCAGACAGTATTCTACCATCAATTACAAGACGCTCACTTATGACAGTTGCTAAGGATTACCTTGGTCTTGAAACAGAGGAGCGTGAGGTTTATCTAGACGAGCTTAAGGATTTTGCAGAGTGCTGTCTATGTGGTACAGCAGCTGTTATTTCTCCTGTTGGCAAGATTGTAGACCATGGTAATGAAATTTGCTTCCCAAGTGGTATGGAGAAAATGGGCCCAATATGCCAGAAGCTATACGATACACTAACAGGTATCCAGAAGGGCGAAATCGAAGCACCAGAGGGCTGGATTTGCGAGATTAAATAATTTTTACATATTATAAAACATAATGGTAATTGCAGTTTAGCACTGCAATTACCAATTTTAGTATCTAGTAGTAAATAAGAAATAGTGAAATAGAAATAATGAAAAGTAGGTGTAGCATATGAGAAATTTTAAAAAGTCACAAAAGCTTGATAATGTTTGCTATGACATAAGAGGTCCTGTAATGGACGAAGCAAACAGAATGATAGCACAGGGCGAAGAGATTTTAAAGCTTAATATCGGTAACCCTGCTGTTTTTGGTTTTAGAGCACCACAAAGTATTCTTGATAAGCTGTCTGACAGTCTTGTTGACACTGAAGGATATTCTGACTCAAAGGGTATTCCAAGTGCAAGAATGGCTATTGCAGAGTATTGCAAGAAAAAGGGCATACATAATGTAACTATTGATGACATCTACACAGGTAATGGCGTTAGCGAGCTTATTACAATGTCTATGCAGGGCTTGCTTAACAACGGAGATGAAATGCTTGTACCAGCACCTGATTACCCATTATGGACAGCCTCTGTAACACTTGCAGGTGGTAAGGCTGTACATTATGTATGTGACGAAAAATCTAATTGGTATCCTGACATTGAGGATATGCGTAAAAAGATTACAGATAAAACAAAGGGTATAGTTGTAATAAACCCAAATAACCCTACCGGTGCATTATATCCAAAGGAGATTTTACAGCAGATTGTTGACCTTGCAAGAGAGCACGAGCTGATAATTTTTGCAGATGAAATCTATGATAGACTTGTTTTAGACGGTAAGGAGCACACAGCACTTGCATCACTTGCACCAGATTTAATGGTAGTAAGCTTTAACGGACTTTCAAAGTCACATTTAATTGCAGGCTATCGCTGTGGCTGGATGTGCCTATGTGGCGACAAATCAAAATGCAAGGACTATATAGAGGGACTTAATCTGCTATCCTCAATGCGTTTATGCTCAAATGTACCTGCACAGTCAGTAATTGAGCTTGCACTTAACGAAACTGAAGAAACTAATAAATTGCTTTTACCTGGTGGAAGAGTATATGAGCAGAGAAATTTCATTTATAATGCTCTTAACAATATCCCAGGAGTTTCTGCTGTAAAGCCAGAGGCTGCATTCTATATTTTCCCAAAGATAGATAATAAAAAATTCAATGTTAAGGACGACGAAAAGCTTGTGCTTGATATTCTTAAGCAAAAGCACATTCTGCTTACTCACGGTGGTGGCTTCCATTTAGAAACACCAGACCATTTCAGAATAGTTTATCTTCCTGAGGTTGAAACACTTAAAAAGGCATCTGACAAGCTTGCAGAATTTTTTGATGAATATAGTCAGAATTGATAAATAACAGCACAGCAACGAGGCTTCGAGAAAATCGAAGCCTCGTTTGCGTAATAAGTAAATTGGGGGGTTGTAGGGGAGTTACAGGTTAGCACAAACCAAAACTTAAAGTTTGGGTAAAGCCTTTTCAAAGGCTTTTGGGTCATGCAACCAATTTGCGAAGCAAATTGATAGCCACAATCAATCCCGTAGGGATTGGTTGTATTATGCAAAGCCCTTATGTTTTTTAGGGCGAAGCCCTAAATTTCTCGTGATTATTAAAAATGCCGTGTAC
>JAXJTP010000031.1:0-2097 GCA_036309525.1 Acutalibacteraceae bacterium
CGTGTACACGGCATTTTTAGGAAAAACTATGAGTTAAGGACTCCGTCCTTAAAACCTGTAAGGGGTTTCACCCCTTAACCCCACCACCCTTTAAAAAGGGTGGACCGAAACTTTACGTTTTTCTCTATCAGCGTTTGTGCGTTAGCCCTACAAACCCAAATTTGTAACACTTAACACAACACATGCAAAAATCCCGTATACAGATTATTTTTATCTGTATACGGGATTTATATTTAAGCATTTATCATTCAAGTATGTATACGCTTACGTCTCTTCTACCAAACTCAATGCACTGGTCATATGAGAAGTAGAATAAATCTACTAATGCAGAGCCGTCCATAAGTGCTCCACCTGTATCTACTGCTGTTGCATAGCCATAAACATAGCCGTCATCAGCTACTATGTAAAGCTTTGTGCCAAGTGGGATAATATTAGGGTTTACAGCAACGCCACCAACAAATACCTCTTCGCCTGACGCTGTAAGTGCACCTGGCTCTGCACAATATGCTGTACCTGAACCATGAAGCACGCTTGTGTAAACAACCTCGTTACCGTTTTCGTCGTAGATTACATTATCGTTATCAGCTGAAGCCTTGCTGTCTGATGAGCTTTCTGATGTAGCTTTAGTTGCTGTAGCTTTCTTAGAGGTCTTTGTGCCTATTATCATCTCTTCGCTTACAGGCTCCTTAGTAACCTCTGTGCTTACAAGCTCTTCCTCTGTTACCTTGCCATTAACAAGCTTCTGCTTTGTAACAGTTGTAATTTCGCCGTCAACACCCTTTGCAACAATCTTTTTCTTACCCTCGGCAAGCTCGTCTGTATATGTTTCGATTGTTTCAAATGGAATTTTTTCAACAGTCTTTACATTCTTGTATTCAACTCTTGTTATGGTAATATCCATATTATCTGCAATATTATCTGTTAGCTTGCAGTTAATTTTATCATTCTTACCAAGCTTAATTTCAAGATAATCTAAAGCTTCCTTTACAGTACCACTTGGTACCTTAACAATATCCTTTATACCGTCTGCATTAAGGTTAACAATTTTCTTATCCTTAACTGTTACTGTCATATCAGCAGTAAGCTTAGTATTCATTGCTGGTATAACTATATGATTCTCAGTAACCATTACGCCTGCTTTTTGAACAAGGTCAGCAACTGTGCCACCAGCTATCATATATTTATTTGCTTTACCGTTATTATCAAGACAAACCTCAAAGGCTCTTTCAACATTTACTGTAACCAAGCCGTTTTTATCGGTAGCTGTAACAACATCATCACTGCTAAGATTCACACCAGCATTTGCTAATATATCATCAACATCTGAAGATAGAGCTGTTGCCATTTCTAACTGTTTGCCGTCAACGTTAATAACTGCTGTTTTGTTTAACGCTGCTACTGAAGAAACTGATGCAAGCAACATAGAGCTAACTATTGTAACTATTGTAAATTTCTTTATAAATGAACTTACCTTGTTGTCGCTGTTCATAGTAGTAATAAACATAAATAATCTAAGAACTCCTATTCTTTTCTTAATTTGCCACTGTTGCCTTCAATGCTTAATATATTCAGGACTTAATACAGTAGCATTAGTTTGATATTCTGTTCTACATTTTGTATTATATCACTTTTTTTATATATGTCAAATAAATCAAAAAACGGATTTTTGTGCATTTTGACATTTCAAGTACTGTTATTCTTTTCTTATACACCAAAAAAGGCTTTAAAATGGCATAAAAAAGCCATTTTAAAGCCTTTGCAACGACAAATAAAGCTGGGATTTCTGTACAATATGCGAAAAATGAGTTACACCAAATTTACATCGGTTACAAAATTGTTTATTTTTCGATTTGTTTCACACTTTATTGTAACAAAGTCTGTAACAATAAAAAAACATCCTTCGATATTTATTTGCAATATTCTATTTTTTAGCACTAAGCTTTGATTAAAATATTGATAAATTGGGGTTTGTCGAGCTAACGCACAAACTACGATAGAGAAAAACGTAAATTTTGGGTCCAGCCTTTTTAAAGGCTGGCAGGTGGTGCAACCAATTCCAAAGGAATTGATTGCTTGGACAGAGTCCTTGCAGGTTTA
>JAXJTP010000032.1:0-3245 GCA_036309525.1 Acutalibacteraceae bacterium
ATTCTATCCCAATAACTATCTCTAAAATTAGCATATGTAAATTTCCTTTTGTTATTCGGATTAATAAGGAAATACCCTTTTTCCCTTTCATTTACAATACTTTCATAGATATTAATAACCTTGTCGCTAATAGGAACTTGTCTTATTCCTGCGTCTGTCTTGCTATCGGTAACATTGAAATACTGGTCTTTTAAATTCATATCTTCAATTTTAAGATTTAAGAACTCACTTATTCGGCAACCGTTATATATCAACATAAGCATAATCTCGATAGTCAGCCTTGTATCTTCGTTCTGTTCATAATACAACTTCCATAAGCGTTCTATCTGTTCATCAGTAAATATTAAAGCCTGCCCTTTTCGTGGGCTCTTGCCTATATCAAGCAACTCGCCATAATTCTTACTGACAATATCACATTTAATAGCATAATCATATAACTGTTTAATGCAATTCTTAACCTTTCTTACTGATTGATAACCTTTTCTATTTCCCAATAATTCATTAATCATATTCTGCAAGTCATTAAACTTAATGTCTATAAACTTCATTTTTTTGATTTTATCGGTAATCAACTTGTAAGTAAATTCATACCCCTTTATGGTATCAGGCTTTAAGGCTTGTACTTTCTTACTATTCTGCCAATCTTCCCATAATTTAGCAAATGTAATGTTCTTGTACAAGATATTAACTTCATCTTTATTCATATTGTGCAAATGTCAATATAAAAATGTAGGATTATTACAAAATAAAAATGTAATAAAACCTACATTTTTATTTTGTATTTTAGCCCTCTTCTGATATGAACTGTAACTGATCTTTCAGTCTATATGAAGGACCGTTTATATTCAGAACAGAGCAATGATGAAGAAGCCTGTCTAATAAGGCATTAGTTAACACGGGTTCTTGAAATATATCTGCCCATTTTGAAAATGGAGAATTTGTGGTTATTATTGTAGATGATTTTTCATATCTTTTTGCTATCAGATTAAAAAATAGATTCGCAGATGCAGTATCCATCTTTTGATAGCCTAATTCATCAATGATAAGTAACTTATATCTGCAAAACCACTTTATCCTTGTTTCAAGTCTATTTTCATCATAGGCTTTTTTTAATTGTGATATTAAATCTTGAAATGTTATAAAATAAACACAGTATCGTTGCTTAGCAGCTTCAATTCCTATAGAGACTGCAAGATTAGTTTTACCAACACCTGGACTGCCACAAAATATGATATTCTCTGAATTTTCTAAAAATCTAAGTGTCATAAAATCCATAATCTTTTTCTTATCTATGGATGGCTGAAAAGAAAAATCAAAGTCCTGTATTTCCTTGAGAAAAGGGAAGTTTGCTACTTTTACATTACCCTTTATAACAGCTTCCATTCGATAACCTAACTCCTGCTCAGTAAGTTCGTAAAGAGCATCTGTAACAGTTTTTGTGCCTTCTGATATAAGTGTTATGTAGTTATCTATATTTTCTCGTATTCTAATAAGCTCAAGTGTCTCAAGATTATTTATTAGTGCATTGTAATTGTTCAATTCTAATATCCTCCTCATGTGATTTTCTTTCATCTTCTATAAATTGATTAAATTCATTATTATAGCGTTCCTTAAACAATTCATAACCTTCATCTGTAAGTATGTAATTTCCCCATGCCAGCATAAAATCTTCTATTAGACAGTCATATGCTAGAGTTTTACAATAATCCTTTTTTACAGAATATTTTAATCTAGACATAAATGCATCTTTATCTGCGATAAAAGGTAATACCTCCCTCATACCTGTAATAAATGTCTTTTTATTTTCTTTTGACATATGAGAATAATAGTTTATAATCCAGTTTCCATATGGCGAACTGTTCATGTATGCAATAAGTGCTTCTTCAGACTTGCAGGCTTGTGTATTTGAAACTTCAACAGTTTTGTTTTGTAATAATTTATCCATAAGTTGTAAATTTTGACTGACTACACTATCTAAGTCAGTTTCTTTGACCTTTCCTTTCATAATATCCCTATAATGTTCTTCGTGATAATTTATAGGATTTGAATTTAATTGATGATTTGTCACAAGCTTTCCTTTATAATATACATATAGTTTATTGGAAAGGACATCGACAGTTACTTCTTCACCAATAAGCTTAGGATTAACGGAATACTTACTATTCTCATATCTTATCAGAGCCTCGGTTGATACTTTATATTTATTGGGTGATAAATACGAATCAATAACTGATGCCGGTGGAAGGGAATGTAAGTATTCCTTTTCTTTGTAAAATAAAGCCATTGGCGACATCCCTGTTTCGTTGTTAATCGTTATATTCATTCTTTTATTTATATCCTCAATAATACTTATAAGGTTATCTATAGTATCAAACTCACCATTATAAGCCCTAATCCAATCAATCACTTTATTTTTTGCTTCAACAGTTCCTTTAGTTTCAGGTTTTCTTGCTCCACAAAGTCTTATCTTAAACCCAAAATCCTTTGCAAATGCGGCCATTCCCTTTGTAATTTCCTTTTTTCTACTTGAAACATTTGCAACAGTTGACATGTTATCGAAAAGCATCTCAGATGGAACTCCTCCAAACGCTTTAAAACTATTTATAAGGCATCTGTATACATCATCTGTTCTCTTTTGTATCGAGATATCAAGATGACTATATGTTGAGTATTTTAGAACAACATGCATTACATTAATTACGAACTTCTCATTATTCCTCGAAACAAGTGGTATATCCTCCTTCCAATCAACTTGTCCCTGTTTGCCGATAGGTGTAGCAAATCTTGGATGTCCCTGTTTAACATCCTTAGGTAATAACTTATTCTTCTTAATAAATGCCACAAAATTTGAATAAGTTCCAATTGAATCATATCCATATGTATCAACCATGAATTCATAGACTCCACGTACGGTAATTCTTTTAATAGTTAATTTATCTCTTATCACATCCTTATATTTATCTAATTTGCTTGGCTTATTTCTTGTTTTAGATTTACCTTTATAGCCCTCATAATATTTCTTTACGGTTCTGGGATCCATACCGTATTCTCTTCCAAGAGCTGCAAAGTTAGGCTTAATACCCAAGTTTTTCATTAAGCTTAATTCTCCTTTGATATTTCTATCCATATGTGATACACCTCCGGATAGAAGTATATCAATATGTCCTAAAATCAAAAATAAGAATGTAGGAAAACATACATTTTTATTTTGTATTTTTCCTACATTCTTATTTTATAATTTGCAC
>JAXJTP010000033.1:0-11191 GCA_036309525.1 Acutalibacteraceae bacterium
CGATGTAAGTGGTGACGGTGAAGTGGCTGTAAATGATGTTATTTACGTGCTTAAATACATAGTTGGCAACGCAGAATTGACAGAGGAGCAAATTGCACTTGCAGATTTAAGTGGTGACGGTAATTTAACAGTGCTAGACGCTATTTTAATTCAAAGGCTTATTCTTGAGATAGCTTAACTTAAATACTTATCGATAAATTTTAGGTACCATTTGTTTTTTATGGTACCTATTTTGTTTTACTGACAGATACTTATATTACCATATACTTACACGTCTGCATTACTTTTCTATCAAAAATTGCAATTAAAAATTGACAATAATTCTTACAAGTGGTATAGTATAAAGTAAGATTATTGACTGTTTGCATAAAAGTATGTCAATTTTTAAGATAGTTCTTTTTTGTGAATTGGTAAATTATAATTATATTATTAATATATATATTTAGGAGGACTTTATTGTGAAGAAGTATAAGGTTGGTATTATTGGTGCTACTGGTATGGTTGGACAGAGATTTGCTCTGTTACTTGAGAATCACCCTTGGTTTGATGTAGTAGCTCTTGCTGCAAGTAAGCGTTCAGCAGGTAAAACATATAAAGAGGCTGTTGGTGCAAAATGGGCTATGGCTACTCCAATCCCAGAGAAATATGCTGATATGGTTGTTATGGATGCATCAGAGGTTGAGAGCGTAGCTTCTCTTGTAGATTTTGTTTTCTGTGCAGTTGATATGAAGAAGGACGAAATTAAGGCTCTTGAGGAGGCTTATGCTAAGGCAGAGTGTCCTGTAATGTCAAACAACAGTGCTCACAGACATACACCAGACGTTCCTATGATTATTCCAGAAATCAATGCTGACCACGCAAAGATTATTCCATCACAGAGAAAGCGTTTAGGCACAAAGAAGGGCTTTGTGGCTGTTAAATCTAACTGCTCACTACAAAGCTATGTACCTGCTGTACACCCACTAATGGATTTAGGTGTTAAAAAGGTTCTTGCTTGTACATATCAGGCTATTTCAGGTGCTGGTAAAACATTTGAAACATGGCCAGAGATGTGCGATAACATTATTCCATTCATCGGTGGCGAGGAAGAGAAATCAGAGAAGGAGCCACTAAAGATTTGGGGTCATATTGAGGGCGATGTAATTGTTGATACAGCAGAGCCATCAATCACATCACAGTGTATCCGTGTACCAATCAGCGACGGACACACAGCAGCTGTTTTTGTAGAGCTAGAGAATAAGGCTTCTATGGAAGATATTATTGCAAGATGGGAGAACTACAAGGGCAGAGCTCAGGAGCTAGAGCTTCCAAGTGCTCCAAAGCAGTTTGTACACTACTTCACAGAGCCAGACAGACCACAGATTAAGCACGAAAGAAATCTTGAGAATGGTATGGCTGTATCAGTTGGTAGACTAAGAGAGGATACACAGTATACAATTAAGTTTGTTTGTATGTCACACAACACATTAAGAGGTGCAGCAGGTGGTGCAGTGCTAATGGCTGAGCTTCTATGTGCTGAGGGATATCTTGACTAATACTAATAATAGACGGTTATTAGTATAATAAATAATCCAGACGGAGGTTATATTAATGAGCAAGCCTATTTTTACAGGTAGTGGTGTAGCTATTGTTACACCAATGAATGCAGATGGTTCTGTAAACTACGAAGAACTTGGCAGACTAATTGAATTTCAGATAGAAAACGGTACAGATGCTATTATTGCTTGTGGTACAACAGGCGAGTCAGCTACTCTTAACCACGAGGAGCACTGTGGCGTAATTAAATATACAATAGAAAAGGTAAACGGCAGAGTGCCAGTTGTTGCAGGCACAGGCAGTAACGACACAGCCTATGCTATCGAGCTTACTAAAGAGGCTAAAAAGCTAGGTGCTGACGGTGTTCTTTCTGTTACACCTTATTACAACAAATCATCACAGGCTGGATTAGTAGCTCACTTTAAGGCTATTGCTGAGGCTGTTGATATTCCTATAATTGTTTACAATGTACCTAGCCGTACTGGCTGTAACATTCAGCCAGCTACTTATGTAGAGCTAAGCAAAATTCCTAACATTGTAGCAACAAAGGAAGCAGGCGAAAAGGTTGGCGAGGTTGCAAAGATTATCTCAATGTGTGGTGGCGATTTAGATATTTACACAGGCTGTGACGATTTAACAGTTCCTGTTATGTCACTTGGTGGTATTGGTGTAATTTCTGTATTTGCTAATGTTTGTCCAAAGGAAATGCACGAGATTACAAAGCTTTGCTTAGATGGTAACTTTGCAGAGGCAAGCAAAATGCACCTACATTATTTGGAGCTTATGAATGCACTATTCTGCGACGTTAACCCTATTCCTGTTAAGGAAGCAGTTAATATGCTTGGCTTTAATGCTGGTATTTGCAGACTTCCACTTGTTCCTATGAGCGAAAAGACAACAGAATACTTAAAATCTGTAATGGCAAAGTATGATCTTATAAAGTAATTACAGTGATTAAGGAAGTGTAAAAATGACAAATATAATTTTAAGTGGTTGCTGTGGCAAAATGGGCAGAGTAATCGCAAGAGAGATTTCTGCAAGAGAGGATTGCACAGTTGTAGCTGGTGTAGATATTTTTGCAGATAATACATTGGCTTTTCCTGTATATGATGATTTTAGCAAGGTAGAGGAAAAGGCTGATGCAATTATAGATTTTTCAAACCCTGCTGTATTAGATGGCTTACTTGCTTACGCAACAGAGAAGAAAACACCTGCTGTAATCTGTACAACAGGCTTTTCACCAGAGCAGGTTGCAAAGATTAAAACTGCATCAGAGCAAACAGCTATATTCTATTCTGGCAATATGTCATTAGGTATTAACCTACTTATCGAGCTGGCTAAAAAGGCTACTCAGGTATTTGGTAGTGCCTTTGATGTAGAAATAGTTGAAAAGCACCATAATCAGAAGCTAGACGCACCAAGTGGTACAGCGTTAATGATAGCAGACGGTATTTCAGAGGTTATGCAACAGGAGCCTCAGTATGTATACGATCGTCACTCATACAGAAAGAAAAGAGAGAAGAATGAAATCGGTATACACGCTGTGCGTGGTGGCACAATCGTAGGTGAGCACGAGGTAATTTTTGCAGGACATGACGAGGTTCTTACAATTACACATCAGGCTCAGTCTAAAGAGGTGTTTGCCATAGGCTCAATTAATGCAGCTGTTTACTTAAAGGGCAAAAGCTCTGGTATGTACGATATGTCTGATATGCTACAGGGCAAATAATAAAAGGAGCTGTGTTTATTATGAATACAAATATAACAGTAGATAACGATATTACTCTTGTAATACTACACAATACTCCAGCTGATATGGATTTTATTGCTAAGGTATTTGAGGATATTGCTGAGCTGGAAATTGACATAGATATGATTTCTATTGCACCAGTACAGGGTAGTAAAACATCTTTATCTTTCACTATTAAAGATGATGATTTGATGAAGCTACTTGGCTATACCTCAAAGCTAAAGAGCAGTAACATCAAGCCAGTAGTTAGCAGTGGTAATTCAATTATCAGTATTGCAGATGAAGCTATGAAGGATACTCCAGGTATGGCAGCTAAAATTTTCAGAGCTATTGCAACTTCAAATGCTGATATAAGAATTGTTTCAACATCACAAATTCAGGTTTCAGTACTTGTTACCGAGGCTGTATTCGAGCAGGCGTACAAGGCGTTAAGCGATTGTCTGAATTCATAAAGAAATGATAAGGGTAGGTTAATACTGATTGCACATCGGTGTTAATCTGCCCTTTTGTGCAATTAATTATTAAGTGCCATTTTTCTTTTGATACGTGGATAATTTTTAGATATATTTTCGGTTAACCTTAGGTCTATTGTAGCAAGCTATAAGCCTTGCTGTGATATGCTGTTAGTCAGATAAAAATCTGTTTAAAAATCTTATCCAATGTTAAAAAATGGTACAGAAGCTTGATTTAGGAGAATAAAATATGTTTGATAAAACCTTTGGTGAAGTAATATTGGATTATGACTTTGTTGCTAAAAAGGAAATTACTTTTTTAGGAAGCACACAGGAAATTGAGGTGCTTATTGGTGTTGAAGAGGATAATGAAGAGATTACACAGGGTCAGCGTGATTCGTTTGAAGCATTAATGAATAATTGGGACGAAATGCAACATAAAATAGCTACTGCAATTCTACAGTATTACAACAACGAAGAAAAAGGAGCTTATGGTCCAGATGATGAGGAAGAATTTGCAGAATGGTGGCCCGATATTAATACCGAAGACGAGCTTGCAGAGAAAATCCATCTGAATTCTATTGTTGTACGTCTGGAATACATAGTGGAAAATAATGGTCAAAATCCAATCTATGTGTTATTTGACCGTGACTGGGGTGGCGAGGATTTAGATGATAATGGTGTTGCAGTCTTTATTGAAAATGGAGAGGTATCAGAGGTAGGCTATAAAGATATAGCATATTGACATATCTGTAATGAATTAGCAAAAAATCGGTTGGTATAAGTTAGAATTTTATTTACTATCTAATCAAAGAGGTGACTATATGCTTTTATTATGCTCAAATGGATTATCAAGCGAAGAAATATTATCATATACCAGAAATAAAACAAAGGGCTGTAAAACCTCTGCGTTGGTAGTTACAGCAGATAATGAATATAAAGAGAATAATTATAATGTTCAAAGATGTGTTGCAGAATTAGAAGCATTAAATTTGAGCGTGGATATTTTTGATTTAGATAAACAGCCAGCTGATTTGCTATTGAATTACGATGTTGTAGAATTTATAGGTGGAAATCCTTACTATTTACTAAACTCAATAAAAGAAAACAATGCAATAGATATATTAAGACATATTTCTGAAAACAAGGTGTTAATCGGTTGGAGTGCTGCTGCATTTGTTTTTAGTCCTACACTCGAATTAGTAAATTGTTATTCTCCAGAAATGAATTTTTTAGGATTAACAGATTTAAACGCTCTTTCATTAACTGATATTCAAGTGTTGCCACACTACAGTAAATTTCTTACAAGATTTGAACAATTTGAAGAGAAATGCTGTATTTACGAAAAAGAGCATAATGTTAATGTTATCCGTATAAATGATGGCGAAGGAGTTTTTATTGACGAAGAAGTGTATGTTTGCAGGGCTTAAAATCTGATTTTAGAAAGGTAAAATATATGACCAATCGAATACAGTTTGAACAATTAAATATTGGTTGGAATGCAGAGCCTAATGCACCTGAATTGAGTATATCGGTTGAATGCGATGCTGTTATTATTATGTTTTATCTTAACGCATTTGCATATGAGGGCTATTCAGAGGGGGACAAAGTAAAAATAACATTCCATAATGCTTATCAATATAGGGTAGGTGCACCAAATGATGAAGGCTTTTATATTTACAATCAATCCAGATATAAGAAATATGGTGTGAAATGGGGAGAATTCTATTTAGTGCATAATTCAGATTGGCAAGAGAATTTTCCCGAGCCTATAAAGGTAGGTATACCAAATGATAATTTACAGCATTATCTGTTTTATTTTAAGGATGAAGCCTTTGAGTGTATAGCTTCATCATATAGCATAGAATTTTGTTGAATTTCAACTTAATATAAGACCAAAAAAACAGAGGTGATTTTAAATGAGCGAAGTTTCAAATGAGAAAATAGAGAAAAAAGAAGAATCAGAACCACTGGTTCAAGAAGCTGTGTCTGAGGATAATTCGGATACAAAGGATACAAAAGAAAACGAGAAAAATATAGAGAAGACAAGCGAAAAGGTTACCGAAAAGAATAAAAAGCACAAGGAGCATATACCATATAATAACCGAGAGCTAAGCTGGCTCGACTTTAACTTCAGAGTGCTGGAGGAGGCTATGGAGCACGACAACCCTGTAATGGAGCGTGTTAACTTCTTAGCTATTACAGCCTCTAACCTAGATGAGTTTTTTATGGTGCGTGTTGCAGGTGTGCTTGATCAGGTACATCAAGGGCTAAAAAAGCAGGATCCAAGTGGTCTTACTCCACATGAGCTTTTTGACAAGCTTGCAGAGAAGATTCACTATTTAGTCAAAAAGCAGTATTCTTGCCTTAGCAGGTCAATTTTACCAGAGCTAAAGCAAAAGCATATGGTCTTTTCTGAAATAGATGATTTAAATTCTGATCAGAAAAAGTACATTGAAAAATATTTTTTAAACGATATTTTTCCTGTACTTACACCACTTGCAGTAGACACAAGCCGACCATTCCCGTTGCTTGCGAATAAAAGCCTTAACATAGCTGTAAAGCTAAGAGATAGCGACGAAACCTCAAAATTTGCAGTAATACAGGTTCCTTCGATATTACCAAGATTTTTAGAGGTACCGTCAAAGGGTAAAGAGCGAGTATTTGTAATGCTTGAAAAGGTAATTATGTACAAGCTACAGGAGCTTTTTGAGCTTTATAGAATAAGTGCCTATTCACCATTCAGAATTACCCGTGACTCCGATTTAGATATAGACGAGGACGCAGAGGACTTGCTGGTAGAAATTCAAAATTCTATACGAATGAGAAAAAGAGGTAAGCCTGTACGTCTTGAGATAAATAAACGCATAGATTCAGAGCTAAGAGAATTTTTAGTTGATATGCTTAATGTTACCGAAAAGGAAATCTACGAGGTTACAGGACCACTTGACTTAACATTCTTGTCAAAGTTTTGCAGAGTTGACAAGAGCAGTGAGCTACATTTTAAGGCTATCGAGCCTGTTAATCCTCCAGCTGATTTCTATGGCTATGATGATATTTTTGAGGCTATACGAGAGCGTGACAGAATGGTTCATCACCCTTACGAAAGCTTTGATTCTGTACTTGAGTTTATCAAAAAATCAGCAGAGGACCCTAATGTACTGGCTATTAAGCAGACCTTATATCGTGTAAGTGGTAATTCGCCTATTATTGCAGCTCTAAGCAAGGCAGCAGAAAACGGTAAGCAGGTTACTGTGCTTGTAGAGCTTAAAGCGAGATTTGACGAAGAAAATAATATTCACTGGGCTAAAAAGCTGGAAAAAGCAGGCTGTCATGTTATTTACGGCTTAACAGGCTTAAAAACTCACTGTAAGATATGCCTTGTTGTCAGAAAAGAGCCTGACGGCATAAGAAGGTATCTTCATATGGCAACAGGTAACTACAATGACAGCACAGCAAGATTTTATACAGATATTGGTATGTTTACCTGTAAAGAGGAATTTGGTGTAGATGCGTCATCACTGTTTAATGTTATTACAGGCTATTCATTACCACCAGAATATGAAAAGTTTGTTGTAGCTCCAACAGGTATGAGAAGCTTTTTTGTGGATAAAATTAAAAAAGAGATTGAAAACCACAAGCAGGGCTTGCCAAGTGGAATTATAGCAAAGGTTAATTCGTTGGTAGATCCAGAAATAATAGGCTTATTATATTCAGCGTCACGAGCAGGAGTAAAGATTACCCTTATTGTAAGAGGAATTTGCTGTCTTATTCCAGGGCTTGAGGGATATAGTGAAAATATCAAGGTTTATAGTGTTGTTGGTCAGCTACTTGAGCATAGCCGAATTTTCAAATTCGAAAATGGTGGCAATCCACAAATATATATGGGTAGTGCCGACTGGATGCCTAGAAATCTTGATAGAAGAGTAGAGCTTGTATTCCCAGTAGAGGATAAGATACTAAAAAAGCGTAGTGAGGATATTTTACAGCTTATGCTCAGCGATACAGTAAATGCCCGTCTACAGCATTCAGATACATCATATACTCTTATTGATAAGCGTGGAAAGAGAAGAGTAAACAGTCAAATGGAATTTGCAAAGCAGGCTAAAAAGGCACTTAAAGAGGCGAAAAAGGATAAGGTGCAGGAAATAGGAAAGCCTAGATTTGCAAAGTCATCAAAATAATCAGCAAGGAGAGATTGTATAATGAAAAGAATTGGTTTTCTTACAAGTGGTGGAGATTGTCAGGGATTAAACGCAACAATGCGTGGTGTAGCCAGAGCATTGTATAATCACTATGGTGAAAAGAATATTGAAATCATCGGTATTTTAAATGGCTACAAGGGATTGATACACGGTGATTACAAAAAAATGAAGCCAGAGGATTTTTCTGGTATATTAAGCTTAGGTGGTACAATTTTGGGTACATCTCGTCAGCCATTTAAGATGATGCGTGTAATAGAAGAGGACGGAGTAGATAAGGTAGCCTGTATGAAGAAAACATACAAGTATCTTAAGCTTGATTGCCTTGTTGTATTAGGTGGTAATGGCTCTCAGAAAACAGCAAATTTACTTTCAGAAGAGGGCTGTAATGTTGTTTCTCTTCCAAAAACAATAGACAACGACCTTTGGAATACAGACAAAACCTTTGGCTTCCAGAGTGGTATAAATGTAGCTACCTATTGTATAGACGCTATACACACTACAGCCGACTCACACAACAGAATTTTTGTTGTAGAGGTAATGGGTCATAAGGTAGGCTGGCTGACTCTTTATGCTGGTATGGCTGGTGGTGCAGATGTTATTCTGTTGCCAGAAATCCCATACAGTGTAGAAAGTGTAATCAAAAAGGTTTCAGAAAGAGAACGCAATGGCAAGCACTTTACAGTAATAGCTATGGCTGAGGGTGCTGTACCAAAGGAGGTTGCCGAGCTACCTAAAAAGGAAAGAAAGGCAGTTATCGCACAGCAACCAAACGGCACATTCTCATCACAGCTTGCTAAGCAGATAGAGGCAGCTACAGGTCACGAAACCAGAGTTACTATCCCTGGTCATATTCAGCGTGGTGGTGACACCTGCCCTTACGATAGAGTACTATCCACAAGCTTTGGTGCAGCTGCTGCACAGTTGATTATCGAAGAGAAATATGGTAATATGGTAGCACTACATGGCGATAAAATTGTTCCTGTACCACTTTCAGAGGTTGCTGGCAAGCTAAAGGTTGTACCTGTTGACTGTCACGAAATCAAGTGTGCAAGAGCAGTAGGTATTGCATTTGGTGATGAGTAATATCAATTTGTTAGTATATTGCTAAGCTTTTGCTGTTTTAACAGGAAGAGAGAATGTTTTTATGGAGTATGAATTATTTGCTGAAATAGTGAATGACTATAAATGCAAAAATCCAATATTGTTTGGTTTAGAGCCTGATAGAATACCAAGAGTAGAAGAGGTTGAAGAATTTGAGAAAATCCTTTCGGTTGAGCTTTCACTCAAATATAAAAAATTTCTGCTAAGCTTTGGTGGAGGGTATTTTGGTTTTGCAAATATCTATTCTCTGGATAAGGAAAGTGATTTTTATCTTCTAAACTATAACGATATACCAGTTGAGAAATATTTGAGAATATCTGATAATGGCTGTGGCGATTATTATATGCTACAAATTGATAATCAAAAGTGTCTGGAACAATTATTTTTTTACGATCACGAAACGAATAGTATTTCTATTACTGAATATTCAGACATTTTTGAATATCTTGCATATGTAGGATTAAAGCATAATTAAAGGAGAATAAAAATGCCAATTCCAAACGATCCAGTAATGCTGTTATCATATATAAATACACAGCTAAGAGATTACTACCCATCCTTAGACGAGCTTTGCAGTTCGCTTTCTGTTAATAAAGATGATCTTAAAAGCAAGCTTTCGTTAATAGGGTATGAGTATAGCCCAGAATTAAATAAATTCATTTAATTTTAAATTGTAATACAAATTGTATTACAGATATTGTATTACACTAATACAGCCAAAAGCCATTCAGTTTATTCTGAATGGCTTTTTTTATGGTATAATTCTTGAAAAATAGGAGCTCTTTGATTTGTTTTGTTATAAATATTGTATTAATTGTACTACTGTGGCTAGTACGATTAATACATATTTCACAAACTTTAAAAAATTGCTATTTTTTACTTGCGTTTATAAGAGAGTTGGTATATACTCTAATTGTACTAATTGAGCTAGTACAATTCAAATAAAGGTAGGACAAAGAGAGGAGTTGAATGTTTTGTTTACTATTGATTATACTAGCAGAGAACCAATTTATGAGCAGTTATATCACAATGTGCTCAGATTAATTTCGATAGGCGTACTAGAGCCTAAACAGCAATTACCACCGGTAAGACAGCTTGCACTACAGCTGAATGTAAATCCAAATACAGTTTCAAAGGCTTATAAGGCTCTTGAGCAGGACGGAATAATATATTCTGTAGTGGGTAAGGGTTCCTTTATATCAGATAAGGTTTCTGCTATAAACGGAAAAAAGGCAGAGGCAATAAAAAATGTAACAAATTCAATAGCTTCGGCGATGAAGCTTGGGGTACTAAAAAAAGAAATAGAAGATGTTGTGAATGAGGTCTATTCAAAGGAGTGAAAGAAAGATGATAAAAATCAGCAATATATCTAAGAGCTTTGGCGATGTTGTTGCACTTGATAAGCTGTCAATAGATATAAACTCAGGCTCTGTGTTTGGCTTGGTTGGCTCTAATGGTAGTGGTAAAAGTACATTGCTAAGAATATTATCTGGTGTTTATCTGCCAGATAGTGGTACAATAAAAATTGATGATATGGATATTATAGAAAATGAGGCTGTAAGAGGAAAATGTGCCTTTGTTTCTGATTTTCCATATTTCTCAAATGGTGCTACACTTAAAGAGGTAGCAACTCTTTATAGATCACTTTATCCTAACTGGAGCGATGAAAAGTTCGAGGAACTATGTGGTATGTTCCCTATAAACGACAAAAAAAGAGTAATAAATATGTCAAAGGGTATGCAAAGACAGGTAGCGATTATTCTTGCTCTTTCAACACAGCCTAAGTATTTATTCCTTGATGAAATTTTTGACGGACTTGACCCAGTTGTGCGTCAGCTTGTTAAAAAGCTTATAATTTCAGCAATTGATGAGAATGAAATGACAGTTATCATAGCTTCGCATAACCTGAGAGAGCTTGAGGATTTCTGTGACCACATAGGCTTTATGCATAAGGGTGGTGTTCTGCTTGAAAAGGATATTGATGACCTGAAGCTTGATTTACATAGAATTCAGATTGCATTTGAAAAGGAGCTTCCTAACAATGCGTTTGATGGAATTGATGTGGTTAGCAGTAAATCAACTGGTAAAATGTACACAATTGTTGTTCGTGGAGATTTAGAAAAGGCTATGAAGAAATTAAATTCCTA
>JAXJTP010000034.1:0-7159 GCA_036309525.1 Acutalibacteraceae bacterium
TGCCCGTATTAGTAGAAATAGACAGTTGTTTTGAGTTTTCAGATACGACCTAGTTCAAACCAAATGCTTTTTCTACGAGCAAAAGGGTTTCTTCTATTGTTCTGCTGTCATCTCTTAATACTACATTAAATCCCGAATTGAGAAAATCATTATATATTTCTCTTGAATTGACACGCTTCAGGCACTCTTTGAAATTATCCATTGCTTCTGTTGGCTTTTCTTCATTTAATAAGAGCTTATACAAAAATTGTTTTTCTCTGTCAGGACGTTCAAAAAACCTGTTCACGGATATTTCAGGGTCTGCAAGCATAATTAAAACGTGAGCTTTGTCTGAGATTTTCCATAACTTTTCGATAGGAATGTTAGTGTCAACAAACACTGGTTTATCTTGTTTGGATAGCTCTTCCAGAATTCCAAGCTCTAAAACTGCACATTCCTTTGTTACTTCTTTAACCCAAGCTTCGTATTCATCAGGAGTTCGTCTGATAAAATCTCTCCAGTCCTTCAAATCTCTTGTATAGGTCAATGCAGGAAATTCGACACTATCCAAATCCGATAGCTTTGTATCGTGATAATTTTCTTCACATAAAATTCCGTTGTATTTTTCAGCCAGCATTCTTAGCATAGTTGATTTACCAGCATAAGCTGTGCCGTTAATAAAATAAATATTTTCAAACCTCATATTTACCTCTACAAATTACTACCCTTTAATTACAATGGTAGATTACTTCCTTGCCGTGAAGCTTAGCATATTCTATTTCTTGGCGAACAGACTCACCAATATATCCACCGATATTCAAAACATAAATGCCATCGCTAATCTCTATCTTTCGATAATGAGCAAGCTCAAGTTTCTGCAACTCCTCTGGTATTGGTTCATTGTCACCCTCAACATAGATACATTGCAGAATATTATATCCCTTTTGTGTTTCAAGATAATATGCAATTTTTTTCATTTCTTTTTCAAATCGCATACTCCCACATAATGTAAGTGTCTTCATAACACACCTCTTAAAATTTAAATTTGTCACTCTAATAAACTGAAAGTTTGATTTCTATTCTACATCCATAATTTCTCCATCGCATATATCAGCCCAATTTTTATTTAACATTTTTATTACAGCAGTATAGCTAATCGCTTTTGGTACTACTTTATAGTGAAATGGACTGTTTTCAGACAAAGGTTTAACAATTACCACTTTTTCAGATGAAACAAACGAAAGTCTATGTATATCTGTACATACCTCTTGATCGTTTTGACTTACCATAGCATCATTTATTGCTTTCATCAACTCAGGGTCTCTGTGTGCGATTAAAGCAAAATCATATGTCATAATCATATCAATATCTCACCACTTAATTTAAGTTTGTTTAATAACTTTCAATACCCTAAATTTTCGTTTATCAGAATAACTTCATATTCTGCTCCAGTAGGCTTGTTCCATAAAATTGATAGATTTCTGCAAATTCGTTCTGAACTATTGCAATTATAGCATTTATCAGCCTTTACAGCACAAGGTGTTTTTCTGCTAAGACGTTTTGCATTAAGTGGTGCTGCAACATTGCGAGCTCTGTACAATGCCGACTCACAGTCCTTAGTAACCTTGTTTACACCAACAACTAAATATATTTTTGCTGGACCATATGAAATTGCCGCAACTCTATTGCCTGTGTTATCAATATTAACGATTTCACCTTGCTCAGATATTCCATTAACAGAGCTTATATATATTTCAGCTTGAGCAGCAACGGTTCTGGTTTCCATTACAGACATATTTTCGGGCTTTTCCTCGTGCCAATAGACTGTATTATGGGTTGACAGCATTTTGAATAAATCCATTTCACGAATAGTTACAGAGCCACCAAACCCTACTATCTTGTTGTTTATTTCATTATTCAAATATTTTGCTGCGTTTTCTTTTGTGTTAAAAACAGATACTTTATATCCTTTGCTTTCCAGATTAGTTTTCAGCTTATCAAAATTACGTATCATAACATATATCCCTCTATTACATAAACAGGCTTGTCCGATTTAGTATTACTAATCATTTTTACCACTATTATCCCCCTCTAAGCTTAACATCATATATTTAAATTATATCATTTAACACTGTTAACCACAAATAAATTTATTTTAATTATGCTTTAAGTAATACATACAACATTACTTCTGTGCAAGCGTTAATTCAAGCACGCATAGAAAACTCAGCTAAAAATAACCCATCATAGACCATCAACATTGCTATTATATCTTTTACTTTAAGAATTTTGTTATAATCTCAACCATTTCCTGTGGTGATTTTCTTGGTGATTCCTCGCACCAGATGATCGTAGCTCGCCACAAACCAGCAAGCTTAATAGCAAATTCATACTTGTATTTTTCGTAGTGCTGAGCTAGCTTTTCTACTGGTATAGCCTTTGGAATATGATTTATCTTTTTAGCAACATCCATTATAAGCTCAGGTAGATTATCTTCAATAACGTACAGCAGATGTGCCTTTTTAAGCAAAAGTAAAACATCAATGTATTGCTCCCAGAATTCAAAGTATGCTGTCAGAATTTCTTCAAAGCCTTTAGCATTGTTTGTTTTTATATGACTGGCAAATTCACTCATAAGAAGCTCGGTGGTGTATTTTATCGCTTCGTCCTTGGTGTTGAAATACCTGTAAAAGGTACGTCGGCCAAGCTGGGCTTTGTCTGCTATCATATTTATTGTTATGCTTGCATACTCTTTACGTTTGAGCAAATCAAGCAAGCTGTTGATTATCCATAGCTTTGTACGGTTCTTCTCTACTGTCTCAAAATACATAACAAATCCTCTTTTTAAAAATGGCACAAAATACGATTGTTGTGCCATTTATGCTTAAAGTATTGATTTTAATTTAAAAATAATTATACTATAAACCAAGGTGATACACAAGTGTGTCACCAAATTTCAAAAAGTATGGTTAGTTATCACTAACCATTTAGGAGGATATTTTTATGAACTTTGCAGATATAGATATGAAGAAGGAATTTGAAAACTACAACAAGCTTGCACCTGTTAAAACGGCTAATATCAATGGCTGTGAGTTTGCTTACCGTTATTATAAAAATCCAAACCCAGAGGTAAATGTAACCTTGTTGGTGCTTGCAGGTGGAACAGGCTTAGCAGACGGAATGTTTGCTATGGCTAAAAGCTTTATGGATAAGTATTCTCTTATTGCGTTTAACTATCCTATGGCTTTTAAAGATAACGAAGCCACATCAGACGCAATCTATGAGCTTATTAAATATCTGAAAGCTGAGAATGTGTATCTATGGGGTCAGTCATACGGTGGACTTTTAGCACAGATTATCGCAAAGCGTCACCCTGATGTTGTAAAGGGGCTTATTCTTACATCAACAGCCTCTCTGTCAAACGATTTAAGATATGAAGGAATAAAACGCTTTTTTGAAATGATAAACGAAGAAAAAGAGAAGAAAAACAAGAGATTCTATGGACACTTCCCGATGTTTTTACTGCCTGTAATTATGGAGCTTGCCTTTAAAAAGCACCTCAAAAATTCACCTAAAACACAAAGAGCCATTAAAGAACTGATGAAGCAGATTAAAGGCTCTATGACAAATGAATACTTTGTGCATATGGACACTCTGCTTGGCGATTTGAGAAGCTCATTTGGCACACATCACAAAGAGGATTTTGCGTACTTAAAAGGCAGAGTTTTGATTATTGAGCCTGACGACGACAAAACCTTTACAGACGATATCAAAGAAGCTTTAATTAACATTATGACAGAGCCTAAGGTTGTGCGTGATTTAAAGGGTGGTCACCTTGCAATTATGTTAAGCCCTGATGAAATTTTAAAAATTGTTGACGAGTTTATCGCTAATCAAAAATTATAATTATTCCTTACTTGCGTGTGTTTTAGAATTGTGATATAAAATAAAACAGCCGATATTACATTAGAAGGTGTAAACATGACAAAAATAGTCGCTTTAGTGAAAAATACCAAATTATCAAAGAAGTATTACACAAAGTACAGCTTGTGTTGTAATAACAATCTGTTAATCCACATTAAAAAATATCAGCGTTATGTATAAGGAGATAAAATGAAAACAAATATATTTTACAAGTTTATTGCCAGTATATACGATTTACTGGATGTTATCTATTTTAGAAACTATGATAGAAGTCCTAGAAAATCAGTCATTGAAGCTATATCTGAAAATGATAAAATCCTTGATTTATGCACAGGTACAGCAACAAACGCTATGGGTATTTCAAGAGCATTCCCCACAAGCGAAATTGTCGGGGTAGATTTATCAGAAAATATGCTTAAAATAGCAAGAGAAAAGCTTAAAAAATCTAATATTAAAAACATCACTCTTTATCAAATAGACGCTACAAAGCTTAGCTTTAAATCAGAAAGCTTTGATAAAATACTCTTGTCACTGATATTGCACGAAATGGATGAGGAGCTTCGCTCTAAGATATTAAGCGAAGCTAAACGAGCTTTAAAGAAGGACGGCAGAATAATCATTACCGAATGGGAGCGTAGCAGTAAGCTATCACAAAGACTTTTGTTTATGCCGATTCATCTTTTAGAGCCCAAGCCATACCGTGAGTTTATAAACAAAGATTTGTATACATATTTTACAGAACACGGTTTACAAATAGAGGAATATATTCATTGTGATTATTCAAAGGTTATTATATTGAAACCTATGTAATATACACCTTCCGTTAACTTGTAAATTGAGTACAGAAAATCTGTATGATGTACTTATTTCCATAAGCTTAAATTTGTCCTTATAGAAAATCAAAAATAATATTATAAAAAGTATTGACAACAGCAAACAGTAGTGCCATAATCGCCTACAACAAGATAAGAAAAGCGATGACGGAAAAAAGTAGTTTAGTTGGAAGCATCCAGAGAGAACAGCATTTGGTGGAAGCTGTTTATGTGAAAGGTAGACGAAAACCATTCCAGAGCCGTAATGCCGAAATAAGTAAGTGTTACCGTATTCCTGCGTTAAAGGATAGGATTTGTTAGAATCTAAAGTAAAAAGTTAGGTGGAACCGTGCTAACTGCACCCTTAAGACTGTATTATTATGGTCTTTTGGGTGCTTTTCTTATGTTGTTACTAATATTTTCAGGCTCTATTTTTTCTTACCCCAACATTTATTATAGAGCCTATTTTCAAAAGAGAAAGGAACAACAAATTATGAAAATTCTAAGAAAAAACGGAGAAATTATTGAAGCAAATTTTGAAGATTCCGAGGCTAAAAAGGCATTCTGGCACACAAGTGCTCATGTGCTTGCACAGGCTGTTAAACGATTGTACCCAGAAACAAAATGTGCAATTGGCCCAGCAATTGAAAACGGATTCTACTATGATTTTGATTTTGCATTTGCTTTTTCAGAGGAACATCTGAAAGCAATCGAAGATGAAATGCGTAAAATTATTAAGGAGTCATTTTCTTTACAGGTTTGTGAAAAATCAAAGGAAGAAGCCCTTAGCATTATGAAAAACGCAAACGAGAAGTATAAGATAGAGTTGATTGAGAGTCTTGATGAAGATGAGAAAATCAGCTTCTATAAACAGGGGGAATATGAGGAATTTTGTGCTGGGCCACATATCTCTAATGTATGCTACATCAAGGCGTTAAAGCTTTTGTCAGTAGCAGGTGCATACTGGAGAGGAAACAAAAATAATCAAATGCTCACAAGAATTTATGGTATCTCTTTCCCAAAGGCTTCGCAGTTAGAGGAATATCTGCACATGCTTGAAGAAGCAAAAGCCAGAGACCACAGAAAGCTTGGTAAGGAGCTTGGAATATTTACAATTTTTGATGAGGATCCAGGCTTGCCTGTATTTTTACCTAAGGGAATGGTTCTTAAAAATCTACTGATTGATTACTGGAGAAAAATTCACCGTAGAGATGGGTATGTAGAAATATCCACACCGATTATGCTGGAGAGAAGCCTTTGGGAGACATCTGGTCATTGGGACTTTCACAGAGATTCTATGTATTCTCTTAAGGTTGAAGAAGATGATTATGCTATTAAGCCTATGAGCTGTCCTGGTGGAATGCTGGTATATAAGCTGGAGCCAAGGTCATATAAGGAGCTACCTATGAGAATGGGTGAGCTTGGTCTTGTACATCGTAACGAAAAATCTGGAACACTACATGGTCTTATGCGAGTTCGCTCCTTTACACAGGATGACGCACATATAATTATGAGAGAAGATCAGGTAATGGACGAAATACAAGGCGTTATGCAACTGATTGACGAGGTGTATCAGAAGTTCGGCTTCTCTTACGAGATAGAGCTATCAACAAGACCAGAAAATTCCATAGGCAGTGATGAGGATTGGCAACTTGCTACAGAGGCACTTGAAAAAGCAGTTCAAGGAATGGGTAAATCCTATGTTGTAAACGAAGGTGATGGTGCATTTTACGGACCAAAGCTTGATTTCCACTTAAAGGACTCAATAGGCAGAACATGGCAATGTGGAACAATTCAGCTTGATTTTCAGCTTCCACAGAGATTTGACATTGATTATATTGGTGCTGACGGAGAAAAGCATAGACCAATTATGCTCCACAGAGTTGTATTTGGCTCCATTGAACGCTTTATTGGTATTTTAATAGAGCATTATGCAGGAAAATTCCCAGCCTAGATTGCACCAGTACAAATTAAGATTCTGACTGTCTCTGATAAGTATAATGAGTATGCAAAGAAGGTCGCAGAAATTCTTAACGAGAACGATATACGAGTAGAAATTGACAACAGAAGTGAAAAGCTAGGATATAAAATTCGTGAAGCCAGAATGGATAAGGTTCCATATATGGTTATTGTAGGTGAAAATGAGCAGAATAATGACTCTGTATCAGTTCGTCAAAGAGATGCTAAAATTGGCAAGCAGGAACTAGGCGAAATGAAGCTTGAGCAGTTGATTGAGCTTGTAAAAAGAGACTAAGCAGATGAAAGCAACGATTTGCTCTGATTAAGGTTTTATCTTCATTAAAGAGATTGTAAAATAAAGTGTGTAAGTTATAAAAATAGCTTGCACACTTTTTGCATTTGAAGATAAGTGTGCTACAATATAAAGAAAGGACAAAAAAGGAATGAACAGAATGGCAAAGAGAAAAGAAAGCACACCAGGAGAA
>JAXJTP010000035.1:0-2389 GCA_036309525.1 Acutalibacteraceae bacterium
TTACTGAATATTTCGCTAATACGAGGCAAGTTCGAGCGAAAAAACGGAGAAATACTGACGTATTTCGAGTATTTTTCGGGAAGAAATTGCCCGTATTAGTAGAAATAGACAGTTGTTTTGAGTTTTCAGATACGACCTAGTTTGATATAGCTCCTCACCTCCTGACAATAAGCATTTTATTGCATTACCCTACGTTGCAATCAATACCTTACGCAGAGTATTTTTTTAAAATTTTATTATTTTTTTATCGTAAAACATTAATAACGCAGGGTAACAAATGGTTTTTGGCACAAATTTTTTGTTACTATGCGTTATTTTAAGCTTTCAGATATACCCTGTAGCATTAAGCATACTCCCACTAATTTTTATCACAAACAACAACATAAGCAAGAATATACCTGCATTTTTCCAGTACAACAACGCTTATTACACTGCTTTTTTCTTCATCACCCTACCCTGCAAATTGTACTATTTGAATTAACACAATTATATATATCAGATATACAATTGTCAAGCACATAAGCCTGTTAATCAGCCTTTTTCTTCAGAAAATCGACTATTTTTAATCCCTTTAATTCGGCACTTTAAGCATACGCCTACCAGTTTTTACCACAAATTATTAACATAAGGTTAAATAATAGCCAATAAAATTGACAATTAGTGCAAAAAAATGTTATTATTTATAGTAGATTAATTAAGGAGGCTTATTGTAAATGGACAATTTATATATAAATGAGCTTGCTCAAAAATGTATAGAGAGCAGTACAATTGACACCGAGCTTTTTTCAAAATACGATGTACAAAAGGGCTTGCGTGACAAAAACGGAATAGGTGTACTTGCAGGACTTACAACAATTTCTAATGTAATGGCTGTAAAAATGGTAGATGGTCAGAGAGTACCTTGTGCAGGTAAGCTATTATTCAGAGGCTACTCTATAAAGGACCTTGTTAAAAATTCTGGCAAATCAGAGCATTTCGGCTTTGAAGAGGCTATGTATCTTATTCTGTTTGGTGAACTACCTACAAAGGAGCAATACGCCAGCTTCAAAAAGCTTCTTGGCGAAAATATGGTGTTGCCAAACAGCTTTACAAGAGATGTTATAATGAAGGCACCTACACAGGATATTATGAGCTCTATTACAAAGAGTGTTCTTACCCTTGCAGCATACGACCCTAAGGCTTCTGACATTTCAATAGAAAATGTTTTGCGTCAGTGTATATCACTTATTGCTGTATTCCCTATGCTTGCAGTTTATGGGTATCAGGCTTATAATCACTACGAGCGTGACGACAGCCTGTTTATTCACAGACCAGACCCTGAGCTTTCAACAGCAGAAAATCTGCTAAGAATGCTAAGACCTAATATGCAGTACACCGACCTTGAGGCTCGTGTGCTTGACGCAGCTCTTATTCTACATATGGAGCACGGTGGTGGTAATAACTCAACCTTTACAACTCACGTTGTATCATCATCAGGCTCAGACACATATTCAGTAGTAGCAGCGGCACTTTCATCATTAAAGGGCCCTAAGCACGGTGGTGCTAACCTAAAGGTTGTACAGATGATGGACGACCTTAAGGCTAATGTTAAGGATATTACTGACAAAAATCAGGTTAGAGAATATCTTGAAAATGTACTTGCAGGCAAAGCATTTGACGGTAAGGGATTAATCTATGGTATGGGACACGCTATCTATTCTGTATCTGACCCTAGAGCACAGGTATTCAAGAAATTTGTAAGAGGTCTTGCAGAAGAAAAGCATATGGACGATGAGTTCAAGCTATTCTCACTAATCGAAGAAATGGCACCAGAGCTTATTGCAAAGAAGCGTAAAATGTACAAGGGTGTTAGTGCAAATGTAGACTTCTACAGTGGCTTTGTATACAGTATGCTAGGTATTCCACTTGAGCTTTACACACCAATTTTTGCAGTAGCAAGAATAGTAGGCTGGAGTGCTCACCGTCTTGAAGAGCTTATCAATGTAGATAAAATTATCCGTCCAGCATATAAGAGCCTTGTAGTAGAGCGTGAGTATGTTGACATTGAAGAAAGACAGTAATCAACAATTTAACAATACCAAAGGCAGAGCAACTAAGCTCTGCCTTTTTTTATTTATCGTAAATAGACTGTGTGAGAAAGAAATAAATTTGGGTTTGTAGGGGAGTTATGGATTAGCACAAACCAAAACTTGAAGTTTGGGTAAAGCCTTTTCAAAGGCTTTTGGGTCGAGGGCAAAGCCCTCGTGGGATTTTAAAGGGCGAAGCCCATTAACTTCTCGTTAATTCCTAAAATGCCGTTGAAAACGGCATTTTAAAAAGACGATTATGCGTTAAGGACTCCGTCCTTAAAACCTGCAAGGGCGTTGCCCTTGACCCACCACCCTTTAAA
>JAXJTP010000036.1:0-1758 GCA_036309525.1 Acutalibacteraceae bacterium
GGACCGAAACTTTACGTTTTTCTCTATCGTAGTTTGTGCGTTAGCCCTACAAACCAAAATTTAACACCTTTAACCATAGCTAAATCAAAAACTAACATTATATAAGAAGAAAAAAATCAGGAGGAAAAAATATGTTGAAAAAATTATCTGCATTAGGTCTTGCTATTTTTATGATGCTTTCAATCACTGCTTGCCAGAGCAGTGGTGGCAACACAGAGGCTACACAGCCTACTGAAGAGAAAGCAACCGAACCTGCAACAAAGGAGTTTAAAGAGTACGAGCCAGTACGTTCTGATAAAAAGGTAAACGATTACGGTCTTGCTGATAATATCAGCGATGGTGCAATTCTGCATTGCTGGTGCTGGTCCTTCAATACAATTAAGGATAATATGAAAGAAATTGCTGACGCAGGCTTTTCTACAATCCAAACCTCACCTATTAACCAATGTAAAATTGGTGAAGATGGAGGAATGCAGATTCAGGATAAGGGCGATAGCTACAATAAGGGTAAATGGTATTACCACTATCAGCCAACCGATTATGTTATAGGTAACTATCAGCTTGGTACAGAAGAAGAATTCAGAGCAATGTGCGAAGAGGCAGACAAATACGGTATTAAAGTAATTGTAGATGCAGTTGTAAACCATATGTCAGGAGATAAATCTGTACTTAGCGAGAATGTAACAGGAATAGATAATCCATTCCATCCAGGTGGAGAGATAGATGATTACAATGATAGAGAACAGGTTACACAGCACGAGCTTTTAGGCTTGACTGAACTAAATACTCAGAATGAGGAAATTCAGCAGTATGTTCTGAAATATCTTAAGGCTTGTGTAGACGCTGGTGCAGACGGCTTTAGATATGACGCTACAAAGCATATAGAATTACCATCAGATGACGAAAAATTCGCAAGTGATTTCTGGCCTGTAATTCTTGATAATGGCTCAAAGTTCCAGTATGGAGAGGTTCTTCAGGGTGGTGCTGACAAAATAGCAGAGTATGCTAAGTATCTGAATGTTACAGCGTCAAAGTATGGTGATACACTAAGAACTACAGTTATGAATGAGAATGTTTCAGCAGGCATACTTAAGGATTACTCAGTAAATGGTATGGATCCTAGCAATCTTGTTACATGGGTAGAGTCACACGATAATTACTGTAACGACGGTAACTGGGAGTATATGGACGAAACTCAGATTAAGCAGGCTTGGGCTATATTGTGTGCACGCTCAGGTGGTACACCACTATTCTTCGACCGTCCAGCAGGTGCGTCAACAGAAGACCAGTGGGGTAATAACAAAATTGGTGTAACAGGTAGTGACTTCTATAAGGATAAGGAAGTAGTACAGGTTAATAAGTTCAGAACTGCAATGATAGGCGAGGACGAAAAGCTTAGCAACCCTAATGATAACGATACTATAATAATGGTAGAGCGTGGAAATAAGGGTGCTGTTATAGTAAATACCTCTGATGACGAAATTAAGCTAAAGGATATTGAAACAGTATTAGCTGACGGTACCTATAAGGATAAGGTAAATGGTAAGGAATTTAAGGTAAAAGACGGCAAGCTAAGTGGTACAGTAAAGAAAGACGCAGTTGTTGTTATTTATAATGACTAGGTCGTATCTGAAAACTCAAAACAACTGTCTATTTCTACTAATACGGGCAATTTCTTCCCGAAAAATACTCGAAATACGTCAGTATTTCTCCGTTTTTTCGCTCGAACTTGCCTCGTATTAGCGAAATATTCAGTAA
>JAXJTP010000037.1:0-1887 GCA_036309525.1 Acutalibacteraceae bacterium
ACCTTTTTGGATTTTTTCTAATACGTTCAAATGTATTATCATTAGCATATGTACAAATAAAAATATCTGATAAATCCTTTCTAACCTTTCTTTTCTCCCATCCTTTAGCAAAAGGTTCTATATGTTTTGGATCTTCCTTTGCTACCATGTTTTCTGCAATAATAGGATATTCTTCCACATAAGTAGGAGATGCATTATTAGTTAAATAAGCTCCAAAATATATAAAGTTATACTTAAATCGAAAAAGAAATTAATATTGGTTGTTCACGGAATGATCGGGAAATAAGAATTGAAAAAGGGACAAAAATAATCTAAAGTTTAGACTTGAACCAAAAAACTAGAGATATATTTTATGCCCCATAATGTTCATAATATACATATAAATGGAAATTTCCAAGACTTTATTTTAACTTCACTAAATTTTAATGAAGAAAACTCCAAGTTAACCTTTTCTTTTGTCAGTAAAAAGGAAACATCTAAAGTTATTTGCCCTTATTGTGGCAAATCTCATTGTATGATTAATGATATTCATACTTCAGAAATAAAAGATATACCATATATTCCAAGGCAACAGCAAAGTTATATGATTACATATCATAGATACAGATGTTTATCTTGTAATAGACATTTTACGGAAGATATACCATTAAAAGTACCTAATGCTAGAATAACAATAAGAGCAGCAATATGGGTTAAATGTCTATTAGCAGAAGGTTTATCAATTAATTCTGTTTCCTCTATTACTAATATACATTGGGACACCATAAAAAATATCCATCAAGGCGTTATGGATGAATTGTTGAAAAAACGAGAAAAATACCTAAAAGATAATAATTATAAACCCAAATTCTTAGCGGTAGATGAGTTTGCTATTCATAAGGGACATAAATATGCCACATGTGTTATGGATCTCGAAACAGGCGAAATTATTTGGGTGGGGAAAGGGAGAGCTACTGAAGATTTCAGACACTTCTTTATTGAATATGGAATATCGAACCTAACAGATGTAAAAGCCTTTGCAATGGATATGAATGCATCGTTTAATAAGCTAGTAGAGGAATATTTACCTCATGTAGAAATAGTCTATGATCGTTATCATATGCAAGCACAGTTTGGAAGGGATGTACTTGGAGCTGTGAGATTAGAAGAGGCAAGAGAACACCAGAAGATAGCTCAAGATTTAAAGAATTCACTTAGTTCTGATAAGAGTATAACGCCAGAGGAAAAGAAGTCAATCAAAGCATCAATAAAACAAGAAAAAAGAACATATAGTCAAATTAAAAAATCACGTTGGGCAGTATTAAGTAATCATAAAAATTTGTCCAATGAAGAGAATGATTTTTTACAAGATATTCTAAATAGGCATTCAAAATTATCTCAATGTTATGCAATGAAAGAAGAAATGAGCGCGTTATTTGAATTAAAAGATATAGACATTGCAACAGAAAGATGGACTAAATGGTTTGAAGCAGCAAAGAGTAGCCAAATACCTCAATTAGTAAAGTTTGCAGAGTTAAAACAAAAGAGATTAAAAGGATTAATAGCGCATTCAAAATATCCAATTAGCACAGGGAAATTAGAAGGGATGAATAATAAGATTAAGGTAGCCAAACGTATAGCATATGGCTACCGAGATGAAGACTATTTCTTCACATTGATTAGGTATAAGTCGACCATAGGACTCCCGACAATTCCGTGAAGAGTCTTTTTTATTATATTTTCTAATTTGTATATTATTTGCTAAAAAATAGGTCTATATTCTTTATTTTGTATAATAAACAATCACTTCGTTCAAAAGATTTACGATTTATTTATTTTTATCTTGATAAAAAACAAAATCTGTATATCCTAATGCGCAAAAACTGTTAAATGCTATAAGTATATGAT
>JAXJTP010000038.1:0-31269 GCA_036309525.1 Acutalibacteraceae bacterium
AATACAACCAATCCCTACGGGATTGATTGTGGCAATCAATTTGCTTCGCAAATTGGTTGCACGACCCGATAAACTTTTGAAAAAGTTTAATCAAAACTTTTAAGCTGTCTTTCCTCTGGTGTGAGCGTTAGCTCACACCGATAAACCCAAATTCGTTAATTACGCAATAACAAGCGTAGCTATTCTTACAGCAAACAAGACTGTAACTACCCACATTACAGGATGTATGTCTTTAACCTTGCCTGTGCAAAGCTTAAGAATAACCCATGTAAGAATACCATACATAATTCCGTTTGCAATAGAGTAGGTAAATGGCATAAATACAAGTGCTACAAAGCCACTTACTACATCTGCAATGTCACCATCAAAGGTCATTTTCTTAACTGACTTTATCATCAGCAAGCCTACAAATACAAGTGCTGGTGCAGTTGCAAAGCCTGGTATTGCTAAAAATAGTGGTGACAGGAATAACGCAAGAATAAACATTACTGCTGAGCTTACTGCTGTAAGACCTGTACGACCACCCACAGCAACACCTGCTGTTGACTCTACATAGCTTGTTACTGTTGATGTACCTAGTAAAGAGCCTGCAATAGTACCTACTGCGTCGCAGGTTAAGGCTCTGCCTACTCGTGGAAGCTTACCGTCCTTATCAAGCAGATTAGCCTGATCTGCAACACCTACAAGTGTACCTACTGTGTCAAACAGGTCAACAAACAGAAATGCAAAAACAACTGCAATAAAGTCAAGAATATGAGAAAACATAAATTCAAAATTCAGCTTTAAGAAGGTAGGCTCCATTGATGGAGGTAAAAGACCAGCTGAAAAATCAGGTATTAAAGATATACCCTTATACCAGCCTGCAAGCTGAGCAACTATGCCAAGAATCCATGTTACTAAAATTCCCCACAAAATAGCACCCTTTACATTAAAATGCCACATAATCGCAATGGCAATTAAGCCTACCATAGCTAACACAAACTCAGGTGTTGCTACATTGCCTATTGTAACAAGGGTTGAAGCATCTGCAACTACAATATTTGCACCCTTTAAGCCAACTATTGTGATAAATAAGCCTATACCAGCCGATATAGCATACTTAAGATTTTGTGGAATACTGTTTACCAATGTTTCTCTGAATTTAAACAATGATAAAATTACAAATACTACACCTTCAATAAAAATTGCAGTAAGTGCAACCTGCCAAGGGTTTGTTACACCCATTTCAGCTATCATAGGACATACTGTGTACGCAAAGTATGCATTCAAACCCATACCAGAGGCAAGTGCCACAGGATAATTTGCAAGCAAGCCCATCAGCAAGGTTGCAAATCCAGCAGAAACAGCTGTTGCTGTAAATACAGCACCACTATCCATACCAGCGTCAGCCAGCATAGTTGGGTTTACAGCAAGTATATACGCCATTGACAGGAATGTTGTAATACCAGCAAGAATTTCAGTTTTTACATCTGTTTTATGTTCCTTAAGCTTAAAAAGCTTAGATAACATATTCATTTTAAACTCTCCCTTCATTTTTAAAATTTGTACAGATTGTAAAATATTTATCCATATATTTACATTGAAATTATACATTATTATTTTGCAATCTGCAATAGAAATCAGGATATTTATTAATACTTTATTAACAAATTTTAAGGTGATAAATGTTATTATATACCTATAAGTGGGATTAATTGATTATTTTAAATCAACTCACAGCATATATTTTGTTTATTATAAACAAAATATAAATTCGAAATATATATTTAAAAACTAAATTTGGAGGTTAGTAATTATGGGCAGATTTACATTACCAAGAGATTTATACCACGGCAAAGGCTCTTTAGCTGAGCTTAAAAATTTAAAGGGCACAAAGGCTATTGTAGTAGTTGGTGGTGGCTCTATGAAGAGATTCGGCTTTTTACAGCAGGCTGTTGATTATTTAACAGAGGCTGGTATGCAGGTTGAGCTTTTTGAAAATGTTGAGCCAGATCCATCAGTTGAAACAGTTATGAAGGGTGCAGAGGCTATGCGTGCATTTGAGCCTGACTGGATTGTAGCAATGGGTGGTGGTAGCCCTATTGACGCTGCTAAAGCTATGTGGGCTTTCTATGAGTATCCAGAGGTTACCTTTGAGGAGCTTATACAGCCTTTCAACTTCCCTACTCTACGTACAAAGGCTAGATTCTGTGCTATTCCTTCTACTTCAGGTACAGCTACCGAGGTTACTGCATTCTCAGTAATCACAGACTATTCAAAGGGTATTAAATATCCTCTTGCTGACTTCAATATTACACCTGATGTTGCTATTGTAGACCCTGCACTTGCTGAAACAATGCCTAAGAAGCTTACAGCTCATACAGGTATGGACGCAATGACACACGCTATTGAGGCTTATGTTTCTACACTACATTGTAACTATACAGACCCTCTTGCACTACACGCTATCAAGATGATTCACCGTGACCTTAAAAAGTCATATGATGGCGATATGCAGGCTCGTGATGATATGCACGACGCTCAGTGCCTTGCTGGTATGTCATTCTCAAATGCACTTCTAGGTATAGTACACTCAATGGCTCATAAAACAGGTGCTGCCTTCACAGGTGGTCATATTGTTCATGGCTGTGCTAACGCAATGTATCTACCAAAGGTAATCAAGTACAACTCAAAGAATGCAGAGGCTGCTGAAAGATATGCTGAAATTGCTAAGTTTATCGGCTTAACAGGCGACACAACAGAGGCTTTAGTAGATGCACTTATCGCTGAGCTAAGAGCTATGAATGTTTCTCTTGATATTCCTGCTTGTATTAAGGATTACGAGGGTGGTATTATTGATGAGGCTGAGTTTAACGCTAAGCTACCAGAAATAGCAACACTTGCTATTGGCGACGCTTGCACAGGCTCTAACCCAAGAATTCCAACACAGGAAGAAATGGAAAAGCTTCTTGACGCTTGCTTCTATGATAAGGAAATTGATTTCTAAATCACAATACATATAAATAGTATAACACCGTATGCTTGCTTTATATCAGGGCATACGGTGTTTTTTGCCTGCTTTTCGGATTTTATCAGCTACAAAAACAGCTATTTAAACCCTTTTAAAAATTTTTTTGAAAAATTTTAAATTTTTTTCAAAAAAGTGTTGACAATTAGCTATACCTGTGCTAAAATAACAACTGTTGTACGGAGAGGTGTCCGAGTGGTTTAAGGAGCTAGTCTTGAAAACTAGTGATCTCGCAAGGGACCAAGGGTTCGAATCCCTTCCTCTCCGCCATATTTTTTCTAAATAGTTTTTTCACCATATGCGGAAGTACTCAAGTGGTGAAGAGGCTCCCCTGCTAAGGGAGTAGGTCGGGTAACCGGCGCAAGGGTTCAAATCCCTTCTTCCGCGCCATTGAGAACGGTAACTGCTTTATGCTTACCGTTCTTTTTGCGTTTTATAGGTCTATTCAGATTGCAAACAGAGTGCTATTCTGTTATATTTATTTCAGAGGTGATATATTATGGCTTGGTTTTTTACAAAACCCTTTACAGGTGATTATTATACTATTGACGGCGAGGACGCCAGACATATTGAAAAATCACTTAGAATGAAAGCAGGAGAAAGCATAACATTAGTTGACAGCAACTCTGTTCAGCATAATGGTATTATAGACAGCATTACATCGGGGAGTGTCACCGTAAAAATAATCGAGAGCTTCGAATGTGCTCAGGAGCCTACCGTTAAGGTCAGCCTGTATCAGGCATTACCAAAGGGCGACAAAATGGATACAATTGTGCAAAAGGCTGTAGAGCTTGGAGTAAACGAAATTATACCAGTAATATCTGCAAGATGTATATCAAGACCAGACGAAAAGTCTATGAATAAAAAAATAGCACGTTGGCAGAAAATTGCCCTACAGGCTGCCCAGCAATCACGCAGGGGTATAATACCTGTTGTAAAGGAGGCTGTAAGCTTTAAGCAGGCTGTAAATAAGCTTGACAAAAACGCCTGCAATATAATTTTCTACGAATGTGGTGGAGCTAAGGTAAGCTCAATAATAAATGATAACAAAAGCATTAATATGTTTATTGGCTCAGAGGGTGGCTTTGAACAGCAGGAGGTAGACAGCATAATAGAAAAGGGTGGCTCTCCTGCTACTCTTGGAAAAAGAGTGCTACGAGCAGAAACAGCACCTCTTACTGCACTTTCTGTTATTATGTACGAAACAGGTAATTTAGGATAAAAACGAATTAAAAGGAGTAAAAAATTATGCTTGGAATAATTGGTGCGTTAGATATTGAAATTGACGGTATAAAGTCACTTATGACAGATATAGAAACAAAAACTGTAAGTAAGATTACCTTTTACAAGGGTAAGATAAACAACAAGGAATGCGTTGTTGCACAGTGTGGTGTTGGCAAGGTTAACGCTGCTATGTGTGCACAAACTATGATTTTGCTATATAACGTTACAGCTGTAATAAATACAGGTGTAGCAGGTGCTTTAAACAGAAAGCTTAAAATCGGTGATATTGTTGTATCAAGCGATGTTGTACACCACGACAATAAGTGCCTTGTTGACGAGGGACAGAATGAGGCCTTTGCCCGTGGCACAATACAGTTTTCTGACGAAATAACAACAAGAATAAAGGCTGATAAAAGTCTTACAGATAAAATTTTAGAGGAATGTGGCAAAGACCTTTCAGAGGCAAATGTATATCTTGGCACTGTTGCCTCTGGCGAGCAGTTTGTATCAAGCAAGAAGGCAAGACTAGATATAGGCGAATTTTTCAATGCCTATTGCTGTGAAATGGAGGGTGCCTCTATTGGTCAGGTATGCTATCGCAATAATATACCTTTTGCAATATTAAGAGCAATATCAGACACAGTAGACGATAACGACTATATGGATTTTGAAAAATTCAAGGTAGTTGCTGCTGACGAAACTCTTAAGGTTATTAAGGCATTTTTCTATTAATGAGGACATACAATGAAAAGAATTGTTACTATACAGGATATTTCCTGTGTAGGTAAATGCTCACTTACTGTTGCATTGCCTATAATTACTGCTATGGGAGTAGAAACAGCAGTAATTCCTACTGCTGTGCTTTCGGGACACACTGCTTTTCCTGATTTTACATTTCACGACTTAACCAACAACATCAAGCCTATTACAGATATGTGGAAAAAGCAAGGCATAGGCTTTGACGCAATCTATACAGGCTATTTAGGCTCTGTTAAGCAAATAGAGCTTATGGAGGAGCTTTTTGAACGCTTTAAGACAGATGACAGCATAATAATAGTCGACCCTGCTATGGCCGACTATGGCAATCTATACAAGGGCTTTACACAGAGCTTTGCAGACAGAATGGCAGGTCTTTGTAGTAAGGCTGATGTTATTGTACCTAACCTTACAGAGGCTTGCTATATGCTTAATATCCCTTATGTGGGAGATAATTACGATAAGGCAGTAATTAAACAGATACTTATAGATTTAAGCAAGCAGGGCTGTAAATACTGCGTTTTAACGGGTGTAAACCTTAAGAATGATAAGCTGGGTGTAATGTCCTACAACAGCGAAACAGACAGCTTTTTTGAATACTATACAGAGAGCTTTCCTAAGAGCTTTCACGGTACAGGAGACATTTTCGCCTCTGCCTTTACAGGTGCATTAATGCAGGATGGAATCACCAAAGAGGAAGCCTTAAAAATCGCTGTAGATTTTACTGTAGATTGTATAAGGGCTACTCTAAAAAATGAAGATTACCATTGGTATGGAGTAGATTTTGAAACAGCTATGCCAAGGCTTATAGACCATTTAAGAGAGCTTAAGAAATAGTCTGCAACAGCCTTTGGCGTAAAAGCCTGCTACAGATACTCTACTATCCCCTGCATTTTCTTACAGGCAAAGAGAATCGGTATAGTTAAACCAAACCATAGCAAGCTATAAACAGGGCATATCTGCCCCCATAAATTGAACGGCATTGACGAATAATCCCATACGTCCATTTTGAGCTGAATATTAACAATTACACCAACAACAAATTCAATTGCTGTAATTACAGATGAGCCTATAAAGCATTTATATATAAGCTTTATATTCTTCAGCCTTTTAAAAATTCTGAACAATGCAAGAAAGCATATGCCACCTGTTATAATCATCGTCCAGTGTGTGCGTTGTCGCCATAAAAGCTCTAAAACAGCATATGCCAGCCCACCCACCGAGAAAAGCATAGCATTTTGCTTAAAATATCTTACCATAAAAAATCACCATCGTTATTGTTTACGATGGTGATTTTTTTATGCCTTTAATTATTATTTTGTTTTGTATAATTTGTGGTAAGGGTGGGTTAAATAGACAAATTTGGGTTTGTCGGGGAGTTAAAGATTAGCACAAACCAAAACTTAAAGTTTGGGTAAAGCCTTTTCAAAGGCTTTCGGGTTAAGGGCAGAGCCCTTATGGGATTTTAAAGGGCGAAGCCCTTTAACTTCTCGTTAATCCCTAAAATGCCGTTGAAAACGGCATTTTAAAAAGACGATTATGAGTTAAGGACTCCGTCCTTAAAACCTGTAAGGGGTTTCACCCCTTAACCCCACCACCCTTTAAAAAGGGTGGACCCAAACTTTACGTTTTTCTCTATCAGCGTTTGTGTGTTAGCTCTACAAACCCAAATTTATATATTTAAATTAGTTTTATATGTAACCAATTTTTTGCAAAATTGGTTGCATTATTCAAACAGCTTCTTCAAATCCTCAAGGTCGTATGGTGTTCGCTGATATACATAGTAGTTAAGCCAGTTTGTGAACAGCATTGTTGCGTTGCTTCTCCATGTAAGTGGTGGAGTAGCCTGTGGGTCGTCCTCTGGGAAGTAGTTGTGTGGTATTGCTGGATTTATACCCTTGTTCAAATCTCTGAAATACTCATTTGCAAGAGTGTTTCTGTCGTATTCACCGTGACCCATCAAGAAAAACTGTCTGCCGTCCTTACTGCATACCACAGCCACACCAGCCATTCTTGAGGTAGCCAATATCTCAAGCTCTGGGTGCTTACTTATTTCTTCTCTGTGCACTCCTGTATAGCGTGAATGTGGCAAAACAAATCTGTCGTCAAAGCCACGCATTAATGGGTGGTTAGGGTTTAAAACCCTGTGCTGGAAAATACCACTTAGCTTATAGCCCATTTCATACTTTGGTATGCCATAGTGATAATATAAGCCAGCCTGTGCACCCCAGCATATATGTAGCGTAGAGTAAACATTGTGCTTACTCCACTCCATAATTTCTGTTAACTCCTTCCAGTAGTCTACCTGCTCATATTCAAGCAATTCAACTGGAGCACCTGTTATAATCATACCGTCAAAGCGTTGATTTTTTATCTCGTCAAAGGTTTTGTAAAACTTTGTAAGGTGCATTTCTGATGTGTTTTTTGACTGATGAGTTGCCATCTGCAAAAGCTCAATATCCACCTGTAAAGGATTATTACCGAGTAATCTTAACAGCTGTGTTTCTGTTTCTATTTTAGTAGGCATTAAATTAACTATTACTATCTTTAGTGGTCGTATATCCTGCTTTATAGCAACGTCCTCTGGCATAACAAAAATGTTTTCAGATTCTAGCACCTTTATAGCTGGCAGATCTGCCTGTACCTTAATTGGCATAGCGTCAGCCCCCTTTTATTTTTAAATATTCTTAGCTATATTATAAATGCTATCACCTTTATTTTCAACCGTAAATATTATATACCTCTTTTTTACATTACAAAGAATAAGTAAAAAGTTATAAAATTATATACTGTTATTTGTACATATAACGAAAATTATTAATTTTAGTAATTGTTTGTTTACGCAACCGTTTAAAAGTGGTAATATTAATAATGTATGTACCAAACTAAAGGGTATAATTCAGAAAGAAAGGATTTGATTAATTTTGAGTAAACGTACGCAGATTGACATTTCTGCACCTGATAATTCTCTTAACAAAAAAAGCTTTATAGAAAAGCTTTTTGAACAAAAATTTGTAATACTTGCTTTTTTTGTTCCGTTCATTATTATGGGTATCGCTTTTGCTGTATTTGAGGTTTATCCATTTGGCGATAAGCAGATACTTGTAACTGACTTCTGGCAACAGTATTATCCGTTTTTCTGTAATTTTCAAGAAAAGCTAAAAGAGGGCTCCTCTATGCTGTGGTCGTGGGGTGCTGGCTTGGGTACAAACTATATTGCACTTATAGCCTACTACCTTGCAAGTCCACTTAATTTGTTGCTTTATTTTGTTCCAGCCGAATTTTTAAGAGAAGCACTTACTGTGTCACTTATGATAAAGGTTGGCTGTTCTGGAGTATTTACAGCTATGTTCCTGAGAGCAGTTTTCAAACGCAATGATTTTTCTATTGTGTTCTTCTCTATGCTGTATGCACTTTGTGCATTTACAATGGGCTACTACTGGAATATAATCTGGTTTGACACCTTTGCACTTTTCCCACTTGTTATGCTTGGCGTATATCGCCTGCTTGTACAGGGTAAATACAAAACCTATGTTGTGTCACTTGCACTTGCAATGCTTACTAACTACTACATAGGCTTTTTCATCTGTATATTTACTGTTATTGCATTTGTTGCTGTTATGGTAATTTCAAAGCCAAGCTGGAAGGTAGTTTTCCAGAAATTCGCTTCAATAGCTGTATTTTCTATTATCGCTTTAGGTATAGCCTCTGTGTTAATGATACCTGCTTTCCTTGCTTTACAGAATACACACGGTATTGAAAACACTATCCCTAAATTTAACGAAATTTACGACTGGAAGTATAAAGAAAATCTGCTACAGTATATATCAGACATTCTTGGTAACCTTGTAGCATTTACAAAGCCTACCGACAAAGAGGGTCTACCTAATATATATTGTGGATTTATCTGTGTATTACTATCTGCCTTCTATTTCAGAAGTAAAGATATTTCTTTCAGAGAAAAGTTTGTAAGTGTAGTAGTATTGCTATTTTTCCTATGCTGTTGTATTTACAAGCTACCTAACTTTATTATTCACGGCTTCCACCTGCCAAATATGCTACCATACAGATTCTCATTCCTGATAAGCTTTACATTAATAATAATGTCTTACAGAGCATTCCTGTTGATAGACAAAATAGACTTTGGTGATATATTTGTAATGGCTGTTACAGGCACAGTATTTATTCTGTTTGCTTATGTAGGACCTCAGACAATAGACCCTACTACTCAGGCTACAGACACAACTGCAATTGTAAGCACTATAATAATCACAATAATCTATCTTGGCTTAATGGCTTTACACAATGTAAAGCTATTACCAAAGCAGGTGCTTGCAGGTGGTATATTCCTTGTAATGCTAGTTGAGATTTATTCTGGTGCAATTATTGGTGTAAAAACTGTAAGAGTTACTGCTCATGACGGCTACCCAGACCAGAACGAGCCTGTTCAGGAGCTTAAGGCTAACATCGAAAAGGACGAAAAGGATCCATTCTACAGAATGGAAACACAGGCATACTACACAATCAACGACTCAAGCATTTACGGCTACAGTGGTGTTTCATTATTCTCATCAACTGTAAACGAGTCTATAACAAACTTTGTAGACGGTATGGGTATGATAGGCTGGGACGCTGGTAACAGATACTATTACAGCGAAACCTCACCACTTACAAACGCATTCTTAAATATTAAATATCTGCTTGCAAGACGTACAAATGCTTCCGACACAATCAACTGGACTCTGCTAGAGCAGAAGGACGGTGCAAGCTCATATAAAAATAACAATCCACTACCATTCGGATTTATGGCTAACCCTGATATTAAAACCTTCGATTACAACTACGATGTAACAGGGGCACCAGTAGAATCTCCATTCGACGCTCAGAACAGTCTGTTTATAAAATCAACAGGCATTAACGAAAACATCTTCACACCACTAACAGCGTCACCAACCTCAAGCAGTAGTAGCTTTAATGTAACAATCAGCTCAAATACAAGCTACAACTGCAACGCTACAAGCAGTGGTGGTACCTTCACAGCAAAATACAAGGTCGAAAACGACAACACACCTGTTTATGCCTATACAAGCTGTGAAAACTGCACAGACAACAAGGTTACATTCTCTTGTGGTGGCAGATCCTCTACAACCTACGAGGTAAGATTCCCTTATATTATTTCATTGGGTGTATATAATAAGGGAGAAGAAATTGTGCTTTCTATCCCATACGCTCAGGGTACATCAGGCAACTGTAATATATGGGTATGCGAGCTTAATCAGGAGCTTTTCGAAAAGGGTATGAGCACACTAAAGGACGAGAGCCTTGAAATATCAGAATTTGAGGCTTCATCTGTTTCTGGTAAAATCACTGCAAAGCAGGACGGTACTCTATACACCTCTATTCCATACGAGGAGGGCTGGAAAGCTTATGTAGATGACAAAAAGGTAGAAATTACACCTATTGCCGACAACGCTTTAGTAACTGTTGATATTCCAGCAGGAACACATACAGTAACCTTTAAATACGCACCAAAGGGCTTTGTAGCCTGTGTAGCTGTATGTATAGTATGCCTACTGATTTTCATAGCAATAATAGCTTTTGAGGCATTCTACCTGAAGAAAAAGAAAAACCGTACACTATTAGAACCACTTGAAAATACTCTGTTAGATACACTTGTGCTATCAGCTACAGACGACACTGCTCAGAAAAAAACAAATCTACAAAAGAAACAGCAGGCTCCTAAAAAGAAGTAATGCTGTAAATACAATCAATTAATAAATCCCTATTATCCACAGCCTGTGCTGATTGGATAACAGGGCTTTTGCTATAACTGAATTCACAAAACAAAAACAATTTTTAAATTTACAAATAAAGTCAAAGGCTGTAAAATTAATTTATAGGATAGTTTATTTTGTAATAATAAAATTCATTTTCAGAATGTATTTTTCAAAATGTATGTAGGAGGGTGTTGTAGTGAAGAAAAAGAAATCTATAATTGCTGTATTACTTGCAGTTTTATTATTAGGTGGAGTTAGCCTAACATTAAATGAATATCATCACAGAATTTCTGATTCTCAAAAGCCTCGAATTTTTGAAATAGAGGATACAGCTTCTCGTGGTGCTTATTTACAAGGCTTTGAAGAAGTAAGATATTATATGATACAGGATTGCCCGAATAATGAGGACGACTTAAAGGAGCTTGTTAAGGATTTTTGTAACCAAAACCAGTTTTCAGATGTAATTAATTCTAGCAACAATACATATGGAATTGAAATATTTTTTATGAAACCAAGCTGGAAATTACCTGTTTGCTGGAATATAGAATGGGCAAAAACGCATTTTCATGGTGATAGAGATAATCCTATGACAAACTTTTTAAACACAAATCGAGTTGCCTATGTATCTTATACCTATAACGGTTATAGTGGGTATCGTGAAGATATGAGCTTTCATTCTGAAAATCTGTAATACTTCATATCGTGAAATATTAGTTTAAATTATAAGGAAAGATAGTGTATGAGTAAAAAGAAAAAACTAATTAAAAATACTATATCAATTATACTTGCATTAGCCTTATTTGTAGCTGTAATTGTCTATGAATATAATCATAGAATTTATGACAAAACAAAGGATAGTATTTTTGAAATACCTGATACAATCTCTATAAAAACCTCAAATCAAAATGGAATTTATATAATTGAAAACAATTATATCATTCAAAATATTCCCTCTAATACCCTTAAAACGGAAAAAATGATATATAAGTTTGTAACCGATGAGAATATTCTGCAACACTTGTATGATAAATATAATCACAGAGATGATATAGGCTGTATTAGATTAATCTTTAGAAAACCAAGCTGGAAGTTACCTGTTTATTGGAATGGACGTTCAGAAGATATAGATGGTTTTAGTGATGAATTGTTAGTTATATATAATATTTATTTAAACGATGAAACCGACCCATACACAAACGAAATATATATAGGTACAAGTGCAACGGCAACCTTTTATGTTGACATTGCAATGAATCGTTTGACAAACATTAATCTTTTTACTCACAAGGATTTAGGTAGTTTGGGAAAGCTCGCAGTTTAACTAATTATTTAATAGTGATAATACAACCCCTATTAAACAATCTATTTTTCACAAGGAGGTTTTAATTATGCAACAAATCAGTTCAAGAATAAATATCAAAAGGCTTACCTTAATACCACTACTTTTATCAATTCCATTTATCAGCTTTTTATTGCTTGTATTATATACTGAACACGGTGAATGTATCGATTCATTTTTTGAAGGCATTTTTTCTATAATACCTAAAAGTATTATGACTTTTATAGAATACCCATTATTTATAGTGCTTTTATGCTCTATTTTTTTGATATGCTGTGTTTCAAGCTTTTTCTGTGGAAAGGTAATTTCAGAGAAAAATAGATATATCTATCTGATAAAATGCTTTATGTGTATTTTCTGGATTGTAGGTATGTGGCTTTTGTTTTATATTTCAGCTGAATATTTTCTTATTACAGATGATTTTTTAGCTATTGCAGTTATATTGCTCAACACCACTATCTGGCTACTGTTTAAGGCTGTAGTAGATATTATTCAATTTGTATACGATACAATAAAAAGTAGAAAGCATAAACCATCTAAATAAAATAACTCACCCTGTAACAGTGCTGTTCATAATCTAATGCTCCCTATACTTAAGCCTTTGGTTTATTAATGGCTTTACTTACACCATAATTTTGCAACAAGTACAAAAGGAGTATATAAAATGAAAAAGCTACTTGCAACAATACTATGCTGTGCTATGCTTGTAAGCGTTACTGCCTGTTCATCTGGTAGTGGTAACAGCACAGAGCCAACTCAGCCAAGTGCTACAGCAAGCACCGAGGCTACACAAAGCACCGAGCCTGCAACAATGAACAACGATGAAATAAAAGAACATATCGATAGCGTTTTAAAAAAGAATAGCTTCGAGGGTATTGTATACCTTACTAAAAATGGCTCGGTAGTATATCAGTCAGCAACAGGCAAGGACGAAAAAGGAAACGACCTTACTGTTGGCTCTAGCTCTTACATAGGCTCAATTTCAAAGCAGTTTTGTGCCACAGCTATTATGATGCTTAAGGAGCAGGGTAAGCTAAGCGTTGACGATACTCTTGATAAGTATTTCCCTGAATATCAATATGGAAAAGACATAACAATTAAAAATCTGCTTACAATGCGTTCAGGAATACCAAATTGCAATCCAATAGAAAACGGAATATTGAGAGAAATCGATGAGTATAACTCCGAGAATCTTTTAGCCTGCTTTTTTAATCAGCCACTTAACTTTGACCCTGATACAAGCTACGAGTATTCTAATCCTAACTATTTCATACTAGCCTGTATTGTAGAGCAGGTATCTGGAACAGATTACAAATATTTCTTAAGAAAGAATATTTTTGAGCCTTTAAAAATGACAGGCACAGGCTTTGCTTACGAAGTGAAGAATGAGCCTGAATGGGTTATAGGCTTAGATTACAACAAATTAATTGTACCTAATCCACAGGTAGAAATTACTATTGATGAGGCTGTTTTCCTTTTAAAAGGAGCAGGCAATATAGTTTCTAACGCTTATGATATGGATAAATGGATGACAGCTCTGGTAAGTGGTAAGCTGATTTCAAGAGAAAGCTATGAAGAAATGATTATCGATTATTCTCCTGACTTTTCTACCCATTATGGCTATGGCTTGATGAAAACCTGTAAGGGTATTAGTCATGGTGGCAACTTTGACAAATATAACACTATAGATTATATTAACGAAAAGTACGGCTACAATATGTTTATTTCTAATAATAGCGATTATCAAAACATCGGTAACCTATTGCTACCTATACTTCAGCCTTTGGTTTATTAACAGCCTTACAAACGCCATAATTTTACATATTACAGTAAAAGCCTAAGGAGCTTATTAAAATGATAAAATAACTAATATACCAAAGCTACTAATGGATATTCTGACAAACGAATAAGCTTTACTATAATTAACAAGCTAATACCTATATTTATCATAAAACCAAAAACCCAAAAGAGCCAAAGGACAATATCCCTTGGCTCTTTTGGGTTTATAAATAATCTGTTTGCTATCTCATTTTCTAATGATTTTAATTCTTCCTTATCAGTATGAGCTTTAAGAAATGACAACCACTCAATGGCTTCATTCTTATTTTGATTTAATAAATACATCCGCTCACTTTCCAGCATTAATTCAATAGTTTCAACCAATTCTTCTAATATTCTTAACAATTCAACATAATGTTGTTTTTTATAGTACTCATAGCACTACCCCTCATTTTATACTTCATTGATAATCCAACTCATTTTTTATATGAGCCACTTCATCTGGTGTTAATTGACATAGACATATTTCTACCATACTACCCAAATCTGATAAACCAATATATAACCTATCAATTTTGATATACTTGCATACTTTTTCTTCTGAAATTACAATTCTTACACCATTCTCATATAAATGTGTTTTAAAATAAGAGCAAGTGTTTTTTAATTCATTGTTTACCTTTAAATATCCCGTTTCATAAACATCTATGCTTAATTTGCTATCATTTATATCATATTCTTTACATAATACTAATGTAATTTCCTTTACAAATCTACTTGTTATTCCTACACCGATTTCTAAAAGAGAGGTTGTATCCTTCGAATACGACAAATATTTAATAGGCTCATCTTGGCTATCAATCAGCACCTTCAAAGGAATATATTCCTCTAAAATTATTGATGGCTTTACTATTTGGTTTTTTACAATATTTTTCATATTTTTCTCCTTTAGAAATATTATACTTAAAAATTTATTACAAAATATATCCTTTACTTTTCTAATTGATAAACCATAACTGGAGACTCTTCACCATCATCATAAACATATAGCCTTTTACATACTGGACATCTCCAGACATCATATCGTGGCTCTGGTATCATCCAAGGCTGAATGCTATCACAATTACAAATTTCATCCCATTCTCTGTCTGTATATACTCTTAACTGAATATCGTTAGGAGCCTCCTGATTGCTAAGCTCAGCTCCACATTTACAGGTCATTCTAGCCATTCTTTTACCCTCTTAAAATCCCTTATTTTATGCCACACCCCACTGGTAATTGCCATTGTAATACATTTTTTAATACCAAAGTAAATGCTACAGATTACTGATTTGTTTTTTTCGCTATAACACTTACTATCTTCTTAAATTCCTCTTCTTCTCCATCATACGACCACTCGTGTATTAAGCCTTTGTCTAATGCATTCTTGATAATATTATGTAAAGCATCTGCATAATACAGCAGAAAAGAGCTATCCAGCTCTGATATTTTTTCAAGCAACTCTCCGTCATACATTTCTCCGATAAATACATCTTCCTGTAAAAGCTCTATCGCCCTTTGCATAGCAAGCTTAACGAGCTCCTTTTGACGTATCATTCTTAAAACATCAGCTACTGTAATTTCTGAAACGGTCTTTTCGATTAATTGATTATACCAATTTTCAAGTGGAGATAATTCCTCATCAGAAATAATAGCTACACAATTATATATATCCTTTATTTTTCTGATATGCTCCATTTTTATCATTTCCTTAAACGAGTTTGATTATATTATACTCTCAACAAATAGACTTGTCTATGATTTTTAATTCCTGATATTTTACCTCTTAATTTAAAAGGCTGACAGAATTATACTCTGTCAGCCTATAAATTTATTTATGAATAATTCAGTTAAGCTATTTCAAGAATAAGGCTTTGAATTAAAACAGCGTCAAGCACTGTTAAATTACCGTCACCACTTACATCTGCAAGTGCAATTTGCTCCTCTGTTAATTCTGCGTTGCCAACTATGTATTTAAGCACATAAATAACATCATTCACAGCCACTTCACCGTCACCACTTACATCGCCTGCTATTGGCTTGCTGTAATTATAATGTATATTTGCATTTGTAAGGTCGTTATTACCATTATCTACTGATATATTCTCCCAAGCACCTTCACTACCTGTGTAATATACATCACTAAGTTTACTACAACCAAGAAATGCCTGATTATCAATAGTTTTTACACTACTTGGAATTGTTACGCTGGTTAAACTAATGCAACTATAAAATGCACTGTTACCAATTGTTGTAACACTATCTGGGATTGTTATATCAGTTAAACTACTACACTTATAAAATGCATTATTACCAATAGTAATTAAGCTATCAGGAAGTGTTACGTTAGTTAAAGAATAACAATTATTAAATGTACCGTTTTCAATTTTTGTTACTTTATCTGGGATTGTTATGCTGGTTAAAGATTGACATTGACCAAATGCAGCTGCACCAATAGATGTTACACTTTCTGGAATTGTTATACTGGTTAAAGCCGTACAATTATTTAACATATTACTAGGAATAGTCTTTATATTATTTGGAAGTGTTATGCTGGTTAAAGCAGTACAATAGGAAAACGCACCTTCACCAATACTTGTTACACTATCTGGAATACTTGTTACATTATCTAGAATTGTTATGCTGGTTAAACTACTGCAACCCTTAAATGCACTGTAACCAATTGTTGTAACACTCTCTGGGATTATTACATCTGTAAAGGCTTTGCAGCCATAAAATGCTTCGTAACCAATAGTAGTTAAACTATCAGGAAGTGTTATATCAGTTAAACTACTACATCCAGAAAATGCTCTGGAATCAATTGTAGTTACGCTATCTGGAAGTATTACTCTGGTTAAAGAATTACAATCACCAAATGTACTGCTTTCAATTTTTGTTACTTTATCTGGGATTGTTATGCTGGTTAAACTCCTACAAGCAGTAAATGCACATCCACCAATAGATGTTACACTTTCTGGAATTGTTATACTGGTTAAAGCACAACCAGCTAACATAGCATAAGGAATAGTCTTTATATTATTTGGAAGTGTTATGCTGGTTAAAGCAGTACAATTATAAAATGCATAATCACCAATACTTGTTACGCTATCTGGAATTGCTATGTCAGTAAATGCGTCACAATTATAAAACGCTTCTTCACCAATAGTTCTTAATCCATCTGGAAGTGTTACATTGGTTAAAGCAGAACAACCAGCAAACGCATTATTACCAATAGTTCTTAATCCATCTGGGAGTGTTATGCTTGTTAAGCTATGGCAATTTTCAAATGCACTATAACCAATAACCTCTAAAGCCTTTGGCATATTTACCTCTTTTAAATCAAAGCACCAATAAAATGCACTATCACCAATAACTCTTACACTATCTGGAATTTTCACCTTTGTTATTTTATTATTAGTAGTATAAAATAGATGATTAAATATACCACCATTGCACGCAAGGTCACCTATTTCTACTACAGGTAAATCAGTTATTTTGTCAGATATTTTATAAGGTATTTTATCAGGTATATTAAGCTCGTTTTTAGTTCCTTTATATTGTATAATTCTGCACTCTTTTCCATCGTTTATAACCTCGTATATCCAAGTACCCTGACTATCAGCATAAGCAAAACCACTTTCTACCTTATCGGTTGTTGCTGCTGACGCATTAAATGGCACTATGGCTGTAATGCATAAAAGCATTGTGATTGTAAGTAATATTGAAATTAATTTTTTCATTAGTGTTCACCTCTATTAATAGTAATTACTTTTATAAATTGAGAAACATGCATAAAAACCAAGCGACAACAAAACTTCTTCGTTATCGCTTGGTTTTTTAATTTGTTTTAATTATTTAGTTCTGCCGATGTCTGTACGGTAGTGAGCACCGTCAAAATGAATTTTCTTAACAGCAGAATATGCCTTTTCAAGAGCCTCATCAAGTGTTGGAGCAGAGGCTGTAACGCCTAAAACTCTACCACCATTTGTGTAAAATTTACCATCTGTGTATGTTGTGCCTGCGTGGTAAACTGTTGCACCGTCTACATTGCCCTTGTCGTTAAGACCTGTGATTTCGATACCCTTTTTGTACGCCTCTGGGTAACCACCACTTGCCATTACAACACAGGCTGAAGCGTCTGTTGACCATTCGATTTCGATTTCGTCAAGCTTTTCATCAATTACAGCGTCGATAATATCAACTAAGTCTGTCTTTAGTCTTGGTAGTACAACCTGAGCCTCTGGGTCACCAAAGCGAGCATTATACTCAATTACCTTTGGTCCCTTTGGTGTCATCATCAAGCCAAAGTATAAGCAACCCTTAAAAGGTCTGCCCTCTGCTACCATGGCTTTGATAGTTGGCTCAAAGATTGTTTTCTGACACTCCTCTGCAAGAGCGTCTGTATAATAAGGGTTAGGGCTGATTGTACCCATACCACCTGTATTCAAGCCCTCATCGTTGTCGTAGGCTCTTTTATGGTCTTTTGATGATACCATTGGCTTAACTGTTTTACCGTCTGTAAATGAAAGCACAGAAACCTCTGGGCCTGTTAAAAATTCCTCAACAACAACCTTGTTGCCTGATTCACCGAATTTTTTATCCTCCATTATTGACTTAACAGCGTCCTTTGCCTCATCAAATGACTTTGCAATAATAACACCCTTACCAAGTGCAAGACCGTCTGCCTTGATAACTACTGGGAATTCATTGCGACTCTCAATATATGCAATAGCCTTATCTGCATTATCAAATACCTCATACTCTGCTGTTGGTATGTTGTATTTCTTCATAAGATCCTTTGAGAAAACCTTACTAGCCTCAATTACAGCAGCCTTTGCATTTGGGCCAAAGGCACGGATACCAGCCTCTTCAAAGGCATCTACCATACCGTCTGCAAGTGGGTCATCTGGTGCTACAAATGCTAAATCAATGCTGTTTTCCTTAGCAAATGCAACCATTTTTTCTTTATCCATTACAGGAATATTTACACATTCGCTGTCGCAGGAAATACCACCATTACCTGGTGCTGTATATAATTTAGTTACTCTTGGGCTTTCTACAAGCTTCTTAACCAAAGCGTGCTCTCTGCCACCTGAGCCTATCATTAAAACCTTCATTGTAATCTTCCTTTATTATATATTAGTGGTGGAATAGTCTGATACCTGTGAAGCACATAGCCATATTGTACTTGTTACAAGTGTCGATAACATTATCATCTCTGATTGAACCACCTGGCTGTGCGATAAACTCAACGCCACTTCTCTTTGCTCTTTCGATATTATCACCGAATGGGAAGAATGCGTCACTACCTAGTGAAACGCCTGTAAGAGTTTTTAACCACTCCTTCTTCTCTTCTCTTGTTAGTGGCTCTGGCTTAACCTTGAAGAACTGCTCCCAAACACCGTCTGCAAGAACATCCTCGTAATCGTCAGAGATATAAACATCAATTGTGTTATCTCTGTCTGGACGACGAATGTTATCAACAAACTGTAGGTTAAGTACCTTCGGATGCTGACGAAGATACCATATATCTGCCTTATTACCAGCAAGACGAGTACAGTGGATTCTTGACTGCTGACCAGCACCTACACCAATAGCCTGTCCGTCCTTAGCGTAGCAAACAGAGTTAGACTGTGTATATTTTAGTGTGATAAGAGCAATTTTAAGGTCACGCTTTGCGTCCTCTGTAAATGAGTTGTTATCTGTTACAAAGTTTGAAAGCATTTCGTCATCAATTACAAGCTCGTTTCTGCCCTGCTCGAATGTAATGCCGAATACATCCTTATACTCCTTTTCTGCTGGAGTATAGCTTTCGTCTATCTTAACAATGTTGTATGTGCCCTTACGCTTAGACTTTAGCACCTCAAGAGCCTCGTCTGTATAGCCAGGAGCGATAACACCATCAGAAACCTCTCTTTGAATTAGCTTAGCTGTCTGAACATCACAAACATCTGAAAGTGCAATCCAGTCGCCATAAGATGACATTCTGTCTGCACCTCTTGCCTTTGCGTAAGCACTTGCAAGTGGAGAAAGCTCTAGGTCGTCTACAAAATAAATCTTCTTTAATGTGTCAGAAAGCTCTGTTGCAACTGCTGCACCAGCTGGGCTAACATGCTTAAAAGAAGCTGCTGCTGGTAGACCTGTTGCCTTTTTAAGCTCCTTAACTAACTGCCAGCTGTTGAAAGCGTCTAGGAAATTAATATATCCTGGTCTGCCGTTTAAAACCTCGATTGGTAAATCGCTGTTATCCTTCATAAAAATCTTTGATGGCTTCTGATTAGGGTTACAGCCATACTTTAGTTCTAGCTCGTTCATTGGATTTCCTCCTTAATTATTACACTAAGAATTTTTTAAATAAATTACTTATTCTTGTTGATAATTCTGCTGTCTGTGTTACCTGTTTGTAGGTTGATGTAACGAACAAACAGAGAAACCTTGTTATCCTCGTTTAGTGCTGTCCATAGCTTGTTTGCAAATGTGTCAATATCATCGTTACCGATTTCAACAAGCTTTGGCTCACCCTCGAAGCTTGGTAGTGGGTTTTCATTCTTGTGATATGTGTGAATAAATCTACCCTCACCATTTAGTGGGTTTGTGTAAGAGAATGTATATCTCTGGCAAGACTCAGGGTTGCCGTTTGCACTCTTCAGGATTGACATTGTGAAATCGAATGGGCCGTGGTTAAGCTCTACAATACCAGAAATTCGTGGAGTAAAGTTAGGGCCGTCTGGCTCGAATTCTCTTGTTCTTAGTGACTGCTCAAAGGTCTGACCCTTTGACATTAAATCATAGATTGTATCTGTCTGGTCACCGTTTGTTACGATTGTTTTATTGTCCAGTACTCTTACAGGAGCGTAGATGATTAGTGATGGGTCTTCAAGCTTAGACTCGTCAAAAGCCTGTGTTCTTATGCCCTCACCCTCCTCTACAAAAATTCTGTTACGGCTGTTTTCGCTTCTGCCCATAATAAAATAAGCAATTACAGCGTTTTTACCGTCTGCACTTTTACCGATTAGTATACCTCTACCTGGATATGGATTAGAGGTAAGCTCTTTTTCTATTGATAGTAGTTCCATTGTCTATTTTCCTTTCGTTTTACTTTTATAAATTGGAGTTTGATTATTTAAATATTGATTCCAAATCAGACAAATTATCAATTATCCAATCAGCTGAATACTTGCCCAGTTCGACATTTTGGTATCTTGATAATCCTTTTCTAATCCAAACTGTTTTCATTCCAAGGGATTTTGCTGGAATTATATCATTATCAAGTCTATCGCCAATCATTACAGCATTTTCAGGATAACATTTAGCCATTTCAAATGCTTTTTTAAAAATTAACTCATCGGGTTTTGCAACATCGAGTTCTGCTGATGTAGCTACAACAGCAAAAAACTTCAACAATCCCCATGTCTCTAATCTTTGTGTTGTGCCCACAACCTGATTAGCGATAACACCTAATTTATATCCTCGTTTATTTAACAGCTCTAATGTTTCCAATGCATCATCAAATGGTATTTCATCTTCCGAATGCCAAGAAGTTTTGTTTAGACCAAAATATTTGATTGCCTCTGAATTACCGTCAAAACCTTGCTTTGCAAGTTCAATTCTTTTGTTGTCAAAATCAGAGAATGAAATATCAGTTCCTTCGATAATTTCTCTTACTCTATGGTCATATGCTTCTGTTTCATCAACAAGCGTTGAGCCAACATCAAAGAAAATCCATTTAATATCCACAAAAAACCCCTACAAACTCCCATTTAATTTTCAAATAATCAATCTAAAATCTCAGTTGTTTTATTATCTATAACCTTGATTTTATCGTCGCAGAAAAGTGCTACTGCCTGTGGCAATATATGCCATTCAGCCTGCTCCATTACTCTTTTCTGTAGAATTTCAGGTGTATCGCCATTATGTATTTCTACTGACCTTTGCAGAATAATAGGGCCACCGTCGCAGATTTCGTTTACAAAATGTGCTGTTGCACCTGTTACCTTTACACCACGAGCCAAAGCCTCCTCGTGTACTCTTAAGCCATAAAAGCCCTCGCCACAGAATGAAGGAATTAGTGATGGGTGGATATTTATTATTCTGTTTTCAAACGCTTTGATTACATCTGCACCTAATATTGTCATAAAGCCAGCTAAAACTATAAGGTCAGCATTTTTACTGTTAAGCAAAGCTACAAGTGCATTGTCATAATCGCTTTGTGAATTATAATCCTTGCGTCTGATTACTGCTGTGTCTATATTGTTATTTTTTGCACGCTCAAGAGCGTAGGCATTTGGGTTGCTTGAAATTACACAGGTTATTTTTCCGTTTGGAATTTTACCTGCAAGCTGTGCATCAATTAGTGCCTGTAAATTTGTGCCACCACCTGATACCAATACAACTATGTTTTTCAATTTCTTTACCCCCTGTTAAAGCTTATTCAAAAATTACTTCCTTGTCGCCCTCAACAATTTCGCCAAGAACAAAAGCATTTTCGCCTGCCTCTTTTAGTACGCTTAGTGCTGTATCTACGTCAGCCTTATTGATAGCGATAATCATACCAACACCCATATTAAATGTGTTGTACATATCATGCTCAGAGATATTACCCTCTCTCTGAATAATGTTAAAGATTGGTAGTACAGGTACAGCTGACTTTGTGATTTTAGCAGACATACCGTCCTTTAGCATTCTTGGAATATTCTCGTAGAAGCCACCACCTGTAATATGAGATACAGCCTTAACCTCGCACTTTTCGATAAGAGCAAGAAGTGGCTTTACATAAATTTTTGTAGGAGTTAGAAGTGTTTCGCCAAGTGGCTTGTCTAGCTCATCGTAGGTCTTATTGATTGTTGTTTCGTCAATGCCGAATACCTTTCTAACAAGTGAGAAGCCGTTTGAGTGTACACCTGAAGATGGCAGACCAATAAGAACATCGCCAGCCTCTAGCTTTTCACCGTCGATAATATCCTTTTTATCAACAATACCTACAGAGAAGCCTGCTAGGTCGTACTCATCTACTGGATAGAAGCCAGGCATTTCTGCTGTTTCGCCACCTACCAGAGCACAGCCAGCCTGTACACAGCCCTCTGCTACACCAGAAACGATTTCTGCAACCTTTTCTGGAATATTCTTACCAAGAGCCATATAGTCTAGGAAGAATAGTGGCTTTGCACCACCACAAACAACATCGTTAACACACATTGCAACGCAGTCTATACCGATTGTGTCGTGCTTATCCAGCAAGAAAGCAAGCTTAAGCTTTGTGCCTACACCGTCTGTACCTGATACAAGTACAGGCTCCTCCATACCTGTAAGATTTGGTGCAAAGCAACCACCAAAGCCACCAATGCCAGAAATAACACCGTCAATTTTAGTTTTTGCAATATGCTTTTTCATTAATTCTACTGATTTATAGCCGGCTGTAACGTCTACACCAGCCTCTTTATAACTTTCGCTAAAGCTCTTCATAAAAGTTAATCCTCCAACCTATATTTATATTAATTTTAAATTAAGCCACTTAAAGCTCTGCAACCTTACTTTGAATTGCCTCATCCTTAGCTAATACGCCAGCCTCCATATCTGCCTTTAGCTTATCAAGCTTTTCTGCAAGAGAGTCATCTGACAAAGCAAGAATCTGAATAGCAAGTAGTGCTGCGTTGTCTGCACCGTCGATTGCTACTGTTGCAACAGGAATACCCTTTGGCATTTGTACTGTTGCCAGTAGAGCATCTAAACCGTCTAGTGTAGATGATTTTACAGGAATTCCAATAACAGGAATAGTTGTATGAGCTGCAAGTACACCTGCAAGGTGTGCAGCCTTACCGGCAGCGGCAATAATTACACCAAAGCCATTAGCCTTAGCATTTGAAGAAAACTCAGATGCCTGAGCTGGAGTACGGTGTGCAGACATTACCTTAACCTCTACTGGTACACCATATTCCTTTAGTGTTTTTACAGCACCAGAAACTACTGGAAAATCGCTGTCACTACCCATAATAACTGCTACTTTTTTCATTGAAAACATCCTTTCGTATTTAAAGCATTTAAAACTAATTTACTCAATTAAGTAAATAGCCTGAATGCCTGCTTGTTATTATATTTACCTTACAGCTAAGAAATCAAAACTAAAAGGCTGCGGTTATGCACCACAGCCTATTGATCAATTTCGGCAACTGCACGCAAATACCCCATTAGCTGGAAACATATTACCTGTTTTGCAAATAATATATGCCATTTGGGAATACCTCCGTAAAGTAAATTATTTACTTATATTTTATTGCATTTTGATGATAATTTCAACCATTTTTCTACTTTATATAGAGTAAAAAAATCATTTGTGAGGTTTTTGTTATTATACATAACAAAAACCTCTTTTTTTGGTTAATTTTGCCTTTAGGTTACAGATATTACTTTGCAGATTCGTCTGTATTGAATACCTCTTTAACTGAAGCAGCCAAGCCAGCAAGTGACTGAATTTCTGATGGAATAATAATCTTTGTAGCCTTACCGTCAGCAGCCTTCTGGAATGCCTCTAAGCTCTTAAGAGCGATAACCTTATCAGTAGGAGCTGCATCGTTAAGCATTTTTAGTGCGTCAGCGTAAGCCATCTGTACGCTTCTTATAGCCTCAGCTTCACCCTGTGCTTCACGGATTTTTCTTTCTTTTATAGCGTCAGCCTGTAGAATTGCAGACTGCTTATGACCCTCAGCAACAAGGATCTCACTTTCTCTTTGACCCTCAGCCTCAAGGATTTTTGCTCTTCTTTCACGCTCTGCCTTCATCTGCTTTTCCATTGCTTCCTGAATTTCTCTTGGTGGAAGAATATTCTTAAGCTCTACTCTGTTTACCTTAATACCCCAAGCGTCAGTAGCCTCGTCAAGAATTACACGAATCTTAGAGTTGATAACCTCTCTTGATGTTAGAGTGTGGTCAAACTCAAGCTCACCGATGATATTTCTTAGTGTAGTAGCAGATAGATTCTCAATTGCAGATAGTGGATTTTCAACACCGTATGTATATAGCTTAGGGTCTGTTATCTGGAAATATACAACAGTATCAATCTGCATTGTAACGTTATCCTTTGTAATAACAGGCTGAGGTGGAAAATCTACAACCTGCTCCTTTAGTGATACCTTTCTTGCGATTCTATCAATAAAAGGTATCTTCAGGTGCAAGCCTGTACCCCATGACTGATAGTATGCACCTAAACGCTCGATTACATATGAATGAGCCTGTGGTACAACCTTAACATTCTTGATTAATACTAAAATAGCAATAATTGCAATTATTATAATTACTAAAAATAAATTTGGCATTTTTGTTTCTCCTTTAAAAACATTTTACTAAATATGAAACCCTACAATTTCAGATTATTTGACGGCTGTTTGTGGTACATTAACTGGTGTTACAATCATTTTTACACCTTCAATGCTATTTACAATAACCCTTGTACCTACTGGCAATGGCTCACCTGTAGATGATCTTGCTGACCACACAGAACCCTCTACCTTTACCTGTCCAACAGCGTTTGTATTATCAATATTAACAATAACATCTGCTATTTTACCAACGTATCGGTCGCAGTTTGTAGGAATATCTCCTGTACTGCTTCTAAGCTTCTTTGCAAGTGGTCTAGTTACAGCTATACATATTACAGATACAGCTACAAACACAGCAAGGTGTACAATAACATTATCTGTAAATACAGAAACAATTGCAGTAACAAAGGCACCAATTGCAAACCATACAGAAACAAGCTGTGCTGTACAGCCCTCGATAATAGCTGCAACTACTGCTATTACAATCCACATAATAGGAAAACCTAAAGCCTCCATATACCTCTCTCCTTTCTAGTATAGAAGCACAGTGCTTTACTGAGCTTAATCATACAATATCATATAAAGCTTACTTCGTCAACATACAGTTTTGTAATCGTTCTATGAATAAATTTTTAATAAATTAGGAATGTATTATTAATATTTGTAAAAAAATATGCATATATATAGTATAAAAAATTAGTAATTTAAAGGAGAAATAAAAATGGAGCTTAAAATTATCACTGGTGTAATAATTGGAGCAATTATATTATTTGCAATTTTGTACGGAATAAAAAAAAGCAGTCAGCCTGTTAAAAAATCAATTTCTACCGTTGCAACAGGACTGATTGCTTTAACTGGTGTAAATATAGCAGGAATTTTTACAGGTGTTTATATACCTGTAAGCACCCTGAGCATATGTGCAAGTGCAGTTGGTGGAATACCAGCTGTAACAGCCATGCTTATTATAGACACCTTTTTAAAATAAATTTTTATAATTTTTAAATAAAATCTCCCTTGTTAAAATCTGCAACCGAAATAGTATTCAGTGCTGTTTTTTTGTCACCTGTCATAAGAGCAACAATAGTTTGGTAAATAACATCTGTATTATTATAAAAGGTATTTCTTACCAGACTTGCCTGCTCTGTGCTTGGCACATACAAATTAACCTTAAGAAGTGGGTTATCACCATCATTCACTGTACATTCAACATATGTTTTATTATTTTTGTTGTGTAGTGTAACAGTATTTTCCTGCTTAATATCACACTGGTGAAGAACCTGCTTGTAAGCCTCCAATGTGTTTTCTCTTAAGGCTAAGGGTAATTCATCAGATAAATTTAACACAATATACTTACCAGACTCAGCCAATACAAACGCACCCTTTTCGTCGTTTGAGCTTACTATCTGACCAACCTCAACAAGCTCTGCAAAGCTTTGAGAGGCTTCAAAATAGTTTGCTGCACCACATTTCTGCAAAACACCACAAATAAAGTCAGATGTTACAGGCTTGTTGGTTTGATACATAAGAAAGCACAGCAATATTTTTATCTGCTCTGAATTTCTAAGACCACCAGGAGCTATACCAGAATTATTGTATAAAATCTCAAACGACATATGCTACACCTCTCCAAATAATTATATATGTTAATTATAACACATTAATTAAAAATTTACTAGCCTATTAAGGTTATTTTAAACAAAATTCTGTTCGATTATATATGACAATACTTGACATTTGCTAACATTATAAACTCAGAAAAGCCTGCTCCTTATACGAGCAGGCTTTTCTTATAGGATTAATAATTAATACTCTCTTTTAACATCATAATAATATCAGTAAGTGAAACCATACCATCACAGCTTACGTCAGCAGAATAAACTCCATTTCTATCAAGCTCTTCTAAGCCTATCACATAGCCCTGTGCCATAAGAACATCAATCAAGCTAAGCCTGTCATCCTTATTTACGTCATATTTTTCTACACCCTCATCTGAGGTTGTAATAGCCTTTATCACGAAATTCGAACCAACATCATCACCTAATATATCTGAATAAAAATCTGAAAGCTTATACATAGTATTTCTCAACAACAAATAGCTTGCTTCTTTATCAACATCAGGATTAAATACCAGCTTGCCACTTCCGTTAGTAAGCCATTCATCACAGCCAAATGTGCTTGCTATATCCTTTGCTGTACCATTAATTCTTACACCAATAGCACCATAGCTATAAGGTAGTGTGTAATCTGTATCTACTGTAATATATCCACTATAATCAACTACACCATTTGCAAGTGGTATCCAGCTACTTTGATTTTTTACAGGTGCTCCACTGGTATCTAGTGGAATATAATACACACTATAATCTGCACCAACAGCCATTGTTTCAAACATTACACCCTCAAGGTTACCATATTGCTCTGTAAAGTCAAATTTATTTATATATGTCATATCGGTAACCTCAGATGAACCTGAGCTTGTAGTTATTATAAGATTGAAATCGTACATAGAGCCAAACTCCTCAACCTGATAAAGCTTTGTATTATCCTCTATTTTTCTTACCTCTGTAATAGCAAAAGGCTCACTTAGCTCTTCGCCAAACAGATATGGATCCTCGTACGAAATCCAGAAATAACCGTTAAGGCTGTTATAGTTACCCCAGCTATTTTTACATAGCCATGCACCATTATTTTTAGGCTGATACCCTTCTTTAAAGTTAGTTTTAGAATAATTGTCATCCCAGCCTACTATAGATATAGCGTGACCCTCTATTAATGATGAGCTGTTGAATTTTTTATACGCAAAGGCTGCTGTTTTACCAGTGTTAAAGAAAATGTTATTTGCAGCAAAGCTTGCAGAAACAGCACCATAATCATAAACAGCTGTTTTTACTACATCTCTATTATTTGGTAGCTTTACAATTCCTGTAACACCATACTCAGTTTTTCCAAGCTTATCTATTTCTTCTTCAAAGCTTTTTCCTGTTGCATATCCAAATGGAATATCGCTTTCAAGTCTTGCACCCTGCCAAGAAGCAAAATATCCCATAGACATATCAGAATATCCACCATCGTTCAACTCTCTTATCCAGCCTGTGTTATTGCTACGTGTAGTAGCCCATGAATCAAGGTGCTCCTCTGAAAAGTCAAATGTACCAAAATTGTTTTTAAGCAAAGCTGTTTCAAATGTAGCCATTGCAGAAAATGCCCAGCAAACATTGTGATCCTTCTGATCTTTTATAGAGGTTACATAGCCATTATCTACACTGCTATATTTTGCAGGTAAATATGCCTTTGCCTTTATAGAATCTGAAGGTACAACACTTTTCTTTAATAGTGAGCCTGCTCTGTTTGTAACAGCCGAAGAAGATACCTTTGCTTCTTCTTTTCTTTTTGTTATATACTCTGAATCATCTGCATAGGCTACACTTACTGTTGACATTGAAAGCATAGTAACCATAGCTATACATATTAATTTTTTTACTATATTCATACCCAAACCTCTCCCTTATATATAATAAAATAATTATAGCAAATAATATATTAAAAGTAAATAATTTCTAATTATATCAATAATAAAATTTAGATAAAATTTCGCAACAAAAAATTTAATTTTTTTCGAAAAGAAGAGCAAACTAAAGAAAAAAAGAGTAATTTAAAGAAAAACTGCAATTTTTGACTATTTATTGACTTTATTTGATTTTGACTTTGTTTGACTTTGATATTAAAATATAATCAAAGGTTAAAGAAAGTCAAAAACAAAAACTTTAATTAAGGCAGTGATACTATGAGAATGAGCGATTTAGTTGCTGAATATATAAAAAATATACTAGAGGAAAGCAACGGCACAGCTGAAATACAGCGTAACGAGCTTGCAAATGTACTTGGTTGTGTACCTAGTCAGATTAACTATGTATTAAGCTCTCGTTTTACACAGGAAAACGGATATGTTGTAGAAAGCAGACGAGGTGGTGGTGGATATATACGAATTACAAGAGTACATTTCGCCACCGATAAAGGAAGCATAATAATGCATATAATCAGAAATATGGGTAATTCTTTAGATGCTACCTCTGCTGGAATTATTTTGGAAAATTTAGTTACTAACAGAATAATCTCAACTGAAATTATGCGAATTATGGCATCTGCAATTTCTGAACGAGCCTTTGCTGATGTACCAAAGGAATATAGAAATCAGGTAAGGTCAACAGTACTAAAAAATATGCTACTTACTCAGATATAACGAATCAGGGAGGAATTAATTATGATTTGTGAGCTATGTGGTAAACAACAGGCATCAACACACATTAAATCTATGGTAAATGGTAAATATACAGAGCTATGGTTATGCTCTGGCTGTGCAAGTAAAAAGGGCTATGGAAACATTTTTGCACACACAGGCACTGATTTCAGTAGCTTTTTAGGAAACTTTTTTGGCGACGGTTTGCCATCACGAACAAGTGCAAGCAGGTGCAAAAGATGTGGATCGTCATTTACTGATATTGCAAGGTCTGGCAAGGTTGGCTGTTCAGAGTGCTACACAGATTTTTTTGACGAGCTTTTACCTTCAATACAGAAAATTCACGGAAACATACAGCATACAGGTAAGGTTGCCACAAACGCAAGTGCTGATGTTAAGCTTGCAAGAAAAATCGAAAAAACTCGTCAAGAGCTTGCTATCGCTGTAAAAAATCAGAATTTTGAGCTTGCAGCCAAGCTAAGAGATAAAATAAATGAAATGGAAGCAGGTGAAAGCAATGGTTGATAAGTGGTATAAAAAAAGTGGTACTGAGGGCGATGTGGTTATAAGCTCACGAATAAGACTAGCCAGAAATTTACGTGACTACCCATTCCCCCACCTATTAAATTTACAGCAAAAAAACGAGATTGCCAACAAGATAAAGGACGCTCTTGAATCAAGCAACTCATACATTGCAAAAAGCTTCAGCTTTATAAATATGGCTAGACTATCTATACACGAGACTACCTCTTTAGTTGAGCGTCATCTTATAAGTCCATCATTCGCAAAGGACAGAGCTGGAAAATATCTGCTTATTACCGATGACGAAACTATAAGCATAATGATAAACGAGGAGGATCACCTAAGAATTCAGGTTTTATCAGAGGGGCTGTCAATTAAAGAGGCTTACGAAACAGCTGACAAAATAGACACATTACTCGATAATGCCTTAGGCTTTGCGTTTCATAACAAGCTTGGCTACCTTACACAATGCCCTACAAATCTTGGTACAGGCTTAAGAGCCTCTGTAATGCTTCACCTGCCAGCTTTACAAAGCAGTGGTGTTATAGGCAGACTTGAGGATAATCTGTCAAAGATAGGATTAATTCTGCGTGGCACCTTTGGCGAGGGTAGCGACGCACAGGTAGGGCTTTATCAGCTTTCTAATCAGGTAACACTCGGATTATCTGAAGAAACTGCAATCGAAAACCTAAAAAGCGTTGCAAATCAGATAATCAATAATGAGCGTGAAGCACGAAATGAGTCCTGCAAAAGAATAGATACTCAGGATTATATTATGCGTTGCTTGGGTACATTAAGCTATGCTTTACTTATTGACAAAAGAGAAAGTATGTCGCTATTGTCAACTGTAAGAATGGGAGTTGCAGAAAAAATTATTGACGGAATTTCACTTGATGATATAAACGCATTAATGGTAGAAATTCAACCCTCTACACTCACCTTAGCTACAAATAAAGAGCTTACACCACAGCAACGAGATAAGGAGCGTGCAAATAAATTAAGAAACAGCTTAAAGAAGCTGTAATTTCGACAGTTAATTCATTATCTATGCTTTAATATAGAGCTGATAATAGGTATAGAAAATTTGTGGTTGTAGGTGTGAGCTAACGCTCACACCAGAGGAAAGAAAGCTTGAAAGTTTTGATTAAACTTTTTCAAAAGTTTATCGGGTCGTGCAACCAATTTGCGAAGCAAATTGATTGCCACAATCAATCCCGTAGGGATTGGTTGTATTAGACGGAGTCCTTAAATCATAGTTTTCCCTAAAAATGCCGTG
>JAXJTP010000039.1:0-12891 GCA_036309525.1 Acutalibacteraceae bacterium
ATCCTGATTTTAATAACAAATTGGGTTTGTTGGTGTGAGCTAACGCTAACACCAAAGGAAAGACAGCTTAAAAGTTTTGATTAAACTTTTTAAAAAGTTTATCGGGTCAAGGGCTGAAAGCCCTTGTGGGATTTTAAAGGGTGAAACCCTTTAACTTCTCGTTAAGTCCTAAAATGCCGTTGAAAACGGCATTTTAAAAGACGATTATGCGTTAAGGACTCCGTCCTTAAAACCTGCAAGGGCGTTGCCCTTGACCCACCAGCCTTTAAAAAGGCTGGACCCAAACCTTACGTTTTTCTCTATCAGCGTTTGTGCGTTAGCCCTACAAACCCCAATTTGTTCTTTTATTAAGCAAATATCAATATCACAATCAAAGTATACTTTTATATAAATCTACCTGTCTGTCATTTTTTACAGGGAACATACTTCTTAACTTTTCAACATCATAATCAAGCTCGCAAACAATCAGCTCTTCACCCTCGTTTGCCATAGCCTTAATCTCTCCGTCTGGATTAATTACACAGGAATCACCTGTATAATTAATGCCACCTATCTCACCAACACAATTTACAGCTATGATATATGTCTGATTTTCTATCGCCCTTGCCCTTGTGAGGGTTTTCCAATGCTCTGCTCTTTTTGCTGGCCAATTTGCAGGAATAACTATTGCCTTTATAGCTTTATTTTTGCTTATAGCCTGAAAAAGCTCTGGAAATCTTGTGTCGTAGCATATAGCACACGAAAACATAATATTATCCATTTCAAAGGTAATTATTTTATCTCCCTTTATAAAATAATTATTCTCTCCAGCATAAGAAAAGGGGTGAATTTTAACATAGGTTGCAAGCTCGTTTCCGTTTTTATCTATAATTGTATAGCAATTTTTAGCCTTATCATCACATTTTTCTGCCCAGCCAAAGCCCACAGCTAAGCTGTATTTTTCACAAAGCGATTTTACTCTTTTAATTGTATATTTATCTGCCTCAGCTGTAGTATTAATATTCATAGAAAAGCCAGTAAAGCTCATTTCTGGAAGAAAAAGCACCTGTGCACCCTGCTTTACAGCATTTTTCATAGCTCCTTCAAGCTTTACAAAATTTGTCTCTTTATCCTCCCATTTAATATTCATCTGAAATAAAGCAATCTTCAAAATATCACCCTTTCTATATACTTACATAAAAAGTTGCTTGGATGTATACAACAGTATACACCCAAGCATTATATTGTTAATGATAATTTATTTCTCTTCTGATTTTCTTTCTTCGATAATCTTTACTGCAATATGCTCTGGTACAGCCTCATATCTTGCAAAAGCAGTTGTATAGCTACCTCTGCCCTGTGTTACCTGTCTTAGATATACAGAAAAGTCGCTCATTTCTGCAACAGGCACCTCTGCCTCAACTATCTGCATATCGTCACTACCAGGGTTCATACCAAGTATTCTACCTCTGCGTTTATTAACCTCACCCATAATATCGCCCATATTGCTATCTGGAATCATTATAGATGCAGTTGCAAAAGGCTCTAGCAATACAGGGTTAGCCTGTGGCACACCTGCCTTATATGCTGCTGAGGCTGCCATTTTAAATGACATTTCTGATGAGTCAACAGGGTGATAAGAGCCATCATACAATGTAGCCTTAATACCAACCATTGGATAACCAGCTAGAGGGCCTTTCTTTATACTTTCCTTCAAGCCCTTTTCAACAGCTGGGAAGAAGCCCTTTGGTACAGCACCACCAACAACTCTTTCAGCAAACTCTAAGCCGTCATTATCGCTTGGCTCAAACTCAATCCAAACATCACCAAACTGACCATGACCACCTGACTGCTTCTTGTGCTTACCCTGAACCTTAACACTCTTACGGATTGTTTCACGATATGCAACCTTTGGAGCCTCTAATATAACCTCTACATTAAATTTATTCTTTAGCTTGGATATAACAACATCAAGATGCTGTTCACCAAGTCCATATACAACCATTTCCTTTGTTTCTTTATTAGTTTCAAATACTATTGTAGGATCTTCCTCAGAAATTTTAGCAAGAGCCTGTGCTACCTTATCCTCTTCACCCTTTGTTTTAGGTAGTATAGCCTTTGCGTAGTTTGGTACAGGATATTTTATGCCCTCTAAAACTACCTTTCTTGTTGGTGCAGAAAGTGTATCTCCTGTTGCTGTACCACTTAGCTTAGCCACAGCACCTATATCACCAGCACCTACAAAAGGCACCTCCTCTTGCTTTTTACCTCTTGGAATAAGTACCTTTGTAATTCTCTCGTTTTCTCCTGTTCTCATATTAACAAGTGGAGTATCAGCAGAAACCTTACCAGAAACAACCTTAAAGTAAGAAAGCTTACCTACAAATGGGTCAGCAACTGTTTTAAATACAAGTGCAGCTGTTGCTCCGTTAGAATTCACTGCCAGCTCTACAGGCTCACCATTTACATCTACTGCAATCTCGCCCTTTTCGTCAGCAGAAGGTAAAAGCCATGTAATACCATTTAGCAAATGCTCTATTCCGAAGGTATTTTGAGCATCTCCACAGAATACAGGTGTAATTGTACCATCCTTTACGCCTCGGCTTACACCAACTATAACCTCTTCTGGAGTAAACTCCTCTCCACTAAAGTATTTTTCAAACATTTCCTCGTCTGTTTCTGCAACAGCCTCATATATAGCAGTACGCAAGCCCTCAAGACGATCACCCATATCTGGCATAGCTGTTTGAGTTATTTTTCCGTTTTCGTATCTATAAGCTTTATACTCAAGAATATTTACATAGCAATTAGCCTGACCATTCTCGATAAATGGTACAACAACAGGACAAACAGAAGGACCAAAGCTTGCCTTTAGTGTTTCAAAAACTCTATAGAATCTTGCACTTTCATCGCAAAGACCATTTACAAAGAAAACCTTTGACATTCCCTCTTTTTCAGCCATTTTTACAGCCTTTTCAGTACCTACATTAACACCATCTTTACCCGAAACAACTATCAATGCAGCGTCAGCAGCACGCATACCCTCACAGGTACCACCCTCAAAATCAAACAAACCAGGTGTGTCAATAAGATTTATTTTATAACCCTTCCACTCTATTGGTGCAACTGCAGATGTAACTGAAATATGACGCTTTATTTCCTCTGCGTCAAAGTCAAACGCTGTATTTCCGTCATCTACCTTACCTAATCTTTCGCTTCCTCCTGACAAATATAGCATAGCCTCTGCAACAGATGTTTTACCACAGCCACCATGTCCTGCCAAAACAATATTTTTTATTTTTTTAGCCTCATACTGTATCATTAGTATACACTCCTTGGATATAATAATTTATTTCATAGTTTAGCATTATGTACAAATAACTTAAATTATGTTAAGAACATTATATCTCAGGTGCACATTATGTGCAATGCTTTTTTTGTCAGGAATTAAAATTCGCCTATAACACACAATTAATTTTAAAAATTTTGTACCTTTTAACTAATTAACTTGTTAAAATCAAATCACATTTTTAACTGGTTATTAATAATGTGTTAATTTTTAATAAAAAAAATCCCTCTCTTATTTAAAAGAGAGGGTTAAAGCTTAGGTTAAAGCTGTTACATTTGTTTTATTCTTAATTCTAATTGAATTACTATGTACTACAGGAATCATATTTTCCTTAGTATTTCTTATATCATCAGAGCCGTCTGTTGACCAGAATGGATAATGCTTTGAGGTATCCCAATATAGATAATAAGCTGTACCGTCTATTCTTTTTGTACCTGTTTGCTCTTCAATTCCTTTAGCAACAACTACATCTTTAAAAGAAACGCTGTCAGTATGCACAAGGTCTCCATACACAGATGTATCCTTCTGCTGAACCATTCTTTTCGCTTCCATAATAGCACTGTTTATTATGGCGATGTCCTTTTCTGCCTCTTCAAGTGTTGTGTTAGTAGTAAGAGCTTCTAAACCTTTTGATGCAGAGCTACAGCCACTGAATGCCACTAAAACTACTGCACATATTAAAGCTAAAACTACCTTAATGTGTGTCTTCATAGAATCCTCCTAAACAATAATTTTCAACCAAAATATTCTATTACTTAGTATAATAACTCTAATCAAATTTTTTTGCAAGAATTTGTCTTAAAATTGTAGCTTTTCATTTACTTACACAAAAAAACTCACGTAATTACGTGAGTTTTGGGAAATCTAATTGATTTATATATAATAACTCTTTAATACTCAGATTCTGTTTCGCTAGGTTGTACAGTTTTCACTGTACAACCTTGGAACACAGAATATATAATGAGGTATTTTAAAGAGGTCGTACACTACTTATTTCGTTTTCATAATTATAGTGATTTTTATCGACAAAATCTCACACTATATCACTATGTTATTGCATTAAATCACTGTGTTATTGTGATAAAGCATTAAATTTAAATTTGTAAAAATCAGGCTGTCTCACCTGCTTAATGAGACAGCCTCTACTATACAGTACAAAATATAATTAATCTAAGAAATCCTTTAGCTTTTTGCTACGGCTTGGGTGGCGTAGCTTACGCAATGCCTTTGCTTCAATCTGTCTTATACGCTCACGGGTTACATTAAATTCCTTACCAACCTCTTCAAGTGTTCTTTGACGACCGTCGATAAGACCAAATCTTAGTATAAGCACCTTTTTCTCTCTAGGAGTAAGTGTATCAAGTACATTACCAAGCTGTTCCTTCAATAATGTATGAGAAGCTACATCGGCTGGAGCTGGTGTATCATCATCAGAAATAAAGTCACCTAAATGGCTGTCCTCTTCTTCACCGATTGGTGTTTCTAGTGATACAGGCTCCTGTGCCACTCTCATAATTTCTCTTACCTTTTCAACAGGCATATCTATCTCATCTGCAATTTCCTCAGCAGTTGGCTCGTGACCATTTGTATGCAACAGCTGGCTTGAAACCTTTTTAACCTTATTAATTGTTTCTACCATATGCACAGGAATTCGTATTGTTCTTGCCTGATCTGCAATAGCACGAGTAATAGCCTGTCTTATCCACCATGTGGCATATGTTGAAAATTTAAAGCCCTTTGTATGGTCAAACTTTTCTACAGCCTTAATCAAGCCAAGGTTACCCTCTTGAATAAGATCCAAAAATTGCATACCTCTGCCAAGGTATCTTTTTGCAATACTTACAACCAAACGCAGGTTAGCCTCTGAAAGTCTTTTCTTAGCTGCAACATCGCCATTCTTTATTCTTACTGCAAGCTCAATTTCCTCCTCTGAGCTCAGCAAAGGTACTCTACCTATTTCCTTCAGGTAAACCTTTACAGGGTCATCAATAGCAATGCTGTCAGCAGTTACTGTGTCTACATCTGCGTCATCAGCACCGTCAATATCAGCCTTTTCTATTTTACTTATGTCAATATCAGAAATATCCTGAATGTCCTCAACTAAATCCTCTACGATTTCAATACCCTCTTTTTCAAGCTGGTCATACATACGCTCTAGCTGTTCAGGCTCAAAATCAATCTCTCCCATAATGTCAAAGATTTCTTTTGTAGTCAGCTTTCCCTTCAGCTTACCCTTTTCAAGAATCTCCTTTAAAACTGTTCTCTTATCTGGTTTTGATACTGCCATAATTTTTTCCATTCCTTTCCCTTATCTAAAAAGCTGATTATTAACCTACTTACTTAATTATTATAAAAACCGAGTGATTAATACTCAACAATTTTCTTTTACATAATTTGGATTGTAAAATCCAAACCTAAAAATCTTTAACCACCCTTTATGCTACCCATTTGTTTAAAATAGTCCAGCATATCGCTGTCTGACATTTCTTTTGGTGATTTTACAAGCTCTTTTCTATGCTCAGCCTTAAGCACATTCAAGCACTGGTCTAATGCCTGCTTATGAAGTGTTTCGGGCAATACTGTTGAAACATAGGCTGTAATATAGCCTATCTCTTCATCGTCAAAGCTTTGAGAAAGACTTGTTAAAGAAATATCCTTTCCACTTATCAAACGCTCGGATACTATTTTATAAACTCCTCGGTTAAAGCTGGTTACAAAGTCATCGGGTGTTATTTTGCTGTTTATATACTGTCCCATATCAGGATTGTTTATCATAAAAGCAATTATATACTCCTCTGCCCTTGTAGCTTTAAGGTGCTTTGATTTTTCTGGATTTATTTTATCGTGTCGTGCAGAAAAATTTTCAGCCATATTACGAAAATCATTTTTTGTCTGCTGATATTTTTTAATCCTTACCGTTTTCTGCATTTGCTGTTCAATTGCTTTTTTCTGAACATCAAGTGACTCGCTTAATTTTGTTATGTAAATATCACGCTCAATCGCATTTGCAGACTGAGCTATAATTTTTATAGCCTCGTTTAAATAATCAATTCTACCCTGTGCCTGTGCTATATTATGCTTTTCTTTAAGTAAATCAAGCTTATAGTCTATATCACCTTCACTTCTTTCAAGCAATACAGTAAACATTGCAGGACCTTTGTCACCGTGTGCCTTCATAAACTCATCTGGATCCTTTGCATTCGGCAAAGTAACAAGCCTTACCTTTAAACCAGCATTTCTTAAAAGCACAATGGCTCTGTCTGATGCCTTTCTGCCTGCCTCGTCAGAGTCGTAGCAAATAACAACCTCATCTGCATACCTTCTTATCAGATCAGCCTGCTGTGGTGTTAAAGCTGTACCCAGTGTAGCCACTGCGTTTTGAAATCCAGCCTGATGCAATGCTATAACATCCATATATCCCTCTGCTAAAATAAGCTGACGGGTATTTATATTCTTAGCCATATTCAAAGCAAACAGCTGTGTACTCTTTGAAAAAACAGGTGTGTCAGAGGTGTTAAGGTATTTCGGCTTCTGGTCGCTCATTATTCTTCCACCAAAGGCTATTACATTACCTCTCAGGTCTATTATAGGATATATTACTCTGTCGTAAAATCTTGAAACAGTATAACCGTTTTTAGATTTTACAGCAACATTAGCCTGTATCATCTCGTAATCAGTAAAGCCCTTATCACGCAGATGATTAATCAGCTCAAAGCCCTGAGGAGCATAGCCAAGACCAAAGCGTTTAATTGTTCTATCCGAAAGTCCTCTGCCCTTTAAATAATTAAGTCCATTATTACCAACAGGTGACATAAGACAATTATGAAAGAATCTTGCTGTTTCTCTGTTTACCTCGTAAATTCTGCGTTTTAGCTTAGCCATACTGTCATCGTATGAATCCTGAGGCATTTCCATACCAGCACGCTGAGCCAAAAGCTTAACTGCATCTATATAATCAAGATTTTCTATCTTTTTTGTAAATGTAATTACTTCTCCACCAGCACCACAGCCAAAGCAATAGAATGACTGTGTATCGGGATATACATAAAATGATGGAGTTTTCTCATTATGAAACGGACATCTCCCAGAATAAAGTCTGCCCGCCTTTTTTAAATTGACATAAGAAGAAACGACATTTGTTATATCATTTCTATCTCTTAATTCCTGTAAAAATTCCTCGGGCAAAGCCAATATAATCACCACCGTTAATGCCCTTATTATTTTTTTAAAACTGCCATTTTTTAGGCACTATTAATTCGCTGTAAAATTTTATAGCGTACTGGTCGCTCATACTTGCTATATGATCACACACAGCTCTGTCGATACCCTCTGTTTCGATTATAGGTTGAATATATGGGTGTATTTTGTCTGGGTGGTTTTTAAAATAATCATATAGCTTGCTTACAAGCTCTGGCACCTTTTCCTCTTCTCGTCTTGTATGCTTGTTGCTGTATACATAATCAAACATAAATTTGTGTATGCCTTCGTATGCCTTAGCAACCTCACTGTCCATTTTAAGCTCGTTATCCTTACTGTTATCTATCATAGAGTAAACCAATGTACTTATACGCTTGCTTGTTGTATCTCCAAGCACATCAGTAAATTCCTTAGGAATATCATCTTCTCTTAAAATCCCTGCACGCATTGCGTCGTCAATGTCGTGATTTATATATGCTATTCTATCGGCATAGCGTACAACTCTGCCCTCTGGTGTATCTGCCCAGTCACCCTTTGTATGGCGTTCAATGCCATTTAGCACCTCATAGGTAAGGTTAAGACCTCTACCGTCCTTCTCCAGCTTTTCTACAACACGCACGCTTTGAATATAGTGCTTAAAGCCACACTCCGAAGCCTCGTTCAAGGCTCTTTCTCCTGCGTGACCAAACGGAGTATGCCCCAAATCGTGCCCAAGTGCAATAGCCTCGGTTAAATCTTCATTCAGCTGTAATGCCATTGATATTGTTCTTGCTATTTGCGAAACCTCAAGAGTATGTGTAAGCCTTGTTCTGTAATGGTCACCCTCGGGCGAGAGAAAAACCTGTGTTTTATGCTTTAATCGTCTAAATGCCTTGCAGTGTATAATTCTGTCACGGTCACGCTGAAAGCAGGTTCTTACAGGGCATATATCGTCAGGGTGCTTTCTGCCCTTACTTTCACATGCAAGTGTAGCAAATTCTGACAAGCGTTTCTTTTCCCACATTTCTGTTCTTTCTCGAATATCCACTAGCACACCCCATTTCACACACTTAAACGACTATGCAAATCTCTTTTTTCAAACCTTTCGCATTGATATATACTTAAATTTTTTCTAAAACCCTTTATTTTTTTAAATTTTTCTTTAAAAATCCTAAAGAAAATATTTTACTCAAAAGTTAAAATATTGCAGGAAAAATGTAAATATTATAGAATTACTACAGATGAATTACATATCTGGCTGTTAATATAGCCTTGGAGGTGAGAAAATGTATAAAATTTTGCTGGTTGAGGACGACAAAAACATAAGTGAAATGATTTGCGACTACTTTACTGATAAAAGTAATCATTCAATAGTAATTGATGTAGCCTCTGACGGTGAAAGAGGTGTAGAAATGGCATATGAAAATTCATATGACTTGCTTTTACTAGATGTTATGTTGCCATTACTTGACGGTTTTGAAATATGCCGAGAGGTGCGTAGATTCAGCGATGTACCTATTATGTTTATAACTGCACGAAACGACCAGAACGACATTTTAAACGGCTATGCACTAGGGTGCGATGACTATATTGTAAAGCCGTTTTCGTTGCCTGTGTTTTACAACAAGGTAAACGCACTTATAAAGCGTGCAAAGGGACTTGTTCATTCGCCACTATTAACTGTGGGAACACTATCGTTAAACCCTAACAACGGAATTGTTATTTCAAACGGAAAGGAAATTAATCTGCCTGCAAAGGAATTTATTGTACTTAAAACCCTGCTTGAAAATAAGGGCTGTGTAGTTTTAAGGGATACTTTAGTTATGCGTGTGTGGGGATACGACGGTTGCAGTAACGAAAGACTACTTGACACCCATATAAAAAATCTTCGTAAATCACTTGGCGAAAACGGAGAATTAATAAAAACAGTAATCAGACGAGGATATAGAATTATAGAACAGGAGATATGCATATGAAAAATATAGCTACAAAAGATAATCACACAAAAAACAAATTCAAAAAACAAAAACGCAAGCTGTTTTCAATTGTAGCAGTTGGATTGCTTGTGCTTAGTATAGCTATGTGCAGTATTTTTACTGCATCAATATATTCAAATCATCAGCAAGTACTGTATTATCAAACTGCAGCTAGATTTAATGTACTTTTAAGACCAACTCTTACATATACGAATGTACGAGAGGTAGCTGATTATTCTATAAATTTAAACCACAAGGGAGAAAGTAATGTTCAGGTAATTGTAAAATATCAAGACACCGGCGAAATTTACAGTCAAACCCGAAACTGCCTACCTAGAACAGTATTTTCGGGGGAGCTTAAAGATAATGAGTACGAGATAGGCTTTATTGAATATGATAATTTTCGTGCTTCTATGACAGATGAGCAGTATAAAAAGATTTCTGATTATCTTTTAACAAAGCTAGACTCAGGAGAAAAAAACCATGACCTATACTACGCCCTATTCTATTCAGAATTTTATTATCAGGGTACTGAGATAATCCCAAAAAAGCTTGAAATATTAAAGGTAAATTACGATAATGACGCTCATAAAACCACAGAAACACCAGTAGAAAGCTTTGAGCTTAATCCAAAGCATAATAAATCTACAAAGCTTTACAAAACAGATAACATTTTACGCACCAATATAGAAAAGGATTTCTTTTTGGGTAAATACGAAAAAACAGATTTATTGTCAGAAATAGAGGGTCTTAATCCAATACAAATTTCTGAACACGAAGGTGATCTACCTGTTTATTTTACAGACCTATTTGAATTTGTATTATGCCATACAGAGGATGTAGAAATTATAACAAATGATGGCAATAAATTTATAGTAACTGCAACCTATCTTGAAAAGGTAAATACAATAGAGAGCTGTATAGGCGAAATTTTAATGATGTGTGGCTTTGTATTCTATATCTGTGCAATAGCAGGTATTATAATTGGTGCAGTATTATGGAAAGCAATGAAAAAGCAACTTGAACAGGAAGAGCGACTACGCACTGTAACAAATTCTATGGCACATCAGCTTAAAACACCATTATTCGTAATAGGTGGCTATGCTGAAAACCTTGCAGAAAATGTAAACACCAACAAGCGTACACATTACGCACAGGTTATAACCGAGCAAACAAATGCAATGAATGAAATGGTTTGTAAAATGCTTGATTATTCCAGACTGGATTCAGAAAGCTTTGCTCTTAATATTGAGCGTTTTGAGCTTACAGAAGTAGCAAAAGAAATTATCGAAAACTATAAGCTTGACAACAGCCAGCTTGAATGCAAAAAAGATGTATATATAGAGGCTGACAAAAAGCTTATAAAAAGTGTTGTTGAAAATCTGATTGATAATGCTGTGAAATATTCAACAGATATAAGCAAAATTTCAATCAAAATAAATAACAATACCCTTTCAGTATCTAACCCATACAAGGCTCTTACCAACAAGGAGCTTGATGATATGTGGAAGCCATATTATCGCAGTACAGAAAAAGAAAAGTCTGAAGGACACGGTCTAGGTCTTGCAATAGTAAAGAGCATTTTAGATTTGCACAAATTTAAATATAACGCAAAGTATTCTGACGGTAATATTATTTTCAGCTTTGAATTTAAATAGTTGTATTTGAATTCTTTATAATTTAAAATAAAACAGTAGATTACCCTACTTTTTCTCAAACGTAAAAAGCCTCGAAATTCTAATTTTAGAATTTCGAGGCTTTTATGTTTTAAGTAAAGCTTCAGCTTGTACCAGATACTGAAAATTAAATCTACTGTAAATATGTGTTTTGTAGCATCAGACCTGTTTGATAACTGAAAAAATGTGTATAGACGAAAAAGAAGCGTTCATACGGCGTTTTGAAGGTTATCGAACAGGGCTATTATATAGGTTACTATTTTAACTCTTCAATTTTATAGCAACTATTCAGCCTGAGATAAAATCTTCAAAATTTCTTCACCATACTTAGAGCACTTCACATCTGCAAATCCCTTTATCCCTTTAAGCTCATCAATCGTTTTCGGATTTTCTCTAATTAACAATTCAAGCTGTGAATTATTGAATATATAATATGCCTTTATATTCTCTATTTTACTTTGCCTATATCTATATTCTTTTAAGGCTCTGTAAACAGGCAGGCTTTCTATATCATTATTATTTTTACTCTCCTCTGATTTAATTTCTTCATTAATATCACTAGCTATATCCTTCAAGCTAGCAGTATTATCAATAGCTTGAATATCATCTTCAACAGTAGCTTGGATATTTAAATTTATATTCTCTGTAATGTTTTCGCTCTTTTGTAATCTATCAAGCTCAATTTTATACTTTGATGTAAAATCAGAGCTATTAGAAACACTGTTAGATAGAAAAAATTCTGCTATTTCCTTCATCTGTTTATCTGTCATAGCTTCATTGGTGCTTTCGCTATTAAGCCTTTTAATATAATTAATCAAGCCATCTACCTTCACTATTTGGGCTTTTATTTCTTTTGGTGCGTATTTCATATCAAGTACAGATTTAGAATTCGCTAAAACCACTATCGACTTATAATTACTATCAAAATATTTATCGAAAAACATCTTCCCTAATATACCCTTAGAGTTTCTTCGTTTCTCTCTTATCATATCGAGATGTCGCTGATTTTGAGTAATCGGACTGTATATTCCTTCCTTACGATACCTTTTGCCATACTGTATAGTTCTGGTAAAATTCCCTTGATTATCAATAGAAATATTTCCGTAAAGATTTTTGCATTCCAAAATCAAAACAAGCTTTCTTGTTATAACAATATAGTCAATCTGTGTTTTCAGATTATTTTCTTCAAAAAATACATCGTGCAATATATACATAGGAATATGGCTGTTCTTCAGTTCAAACATTAAGCTTTCTTCACCTTTTACCCCATAATAAAGAAGCCTTTTGTCATATTCAATTTGCTCCTTAATTTCTGTTGGTGCATTTTCTAAAAGCTTATCCAATTCCTCTAATGCAGTTTTTGCATCACTACTCTCTTTTAATACAATCGGTTCTCTAAGCTTATCAAACAATCCCATATATACTCCCCTTTAACAACCAGCTATCTTGCAGTGTGTAATAATCACATTTTGTTATAAAAAAAGATTCGTAGAAAACTCTACGAATCTTTTGGCTCCCCCAACTGGGCTCGAACCAGTGACATCATGATTAACAGTCATGCGCTCTACCGACTGAGCTATGGAGGAATATCGGTAACGTGCATTTAATATTGAGATTAAATGCACAAATGTTGGCGTCTTCCTATTTTCCCAGGCCGTTACCAGCCAAGTATTTTCGGCACTACTGAGCTTAACTTCTGTGTTCGGGATGGGAACAGGTGGACCCTCAGCGTCAT
>JAXJTP010000040.1:0-2221 GCA_036309525.1 Acutalibacteraceae bacterium
AAGAATCAGGGTATTAGGAGTTGGTGCTACCAATCCTACAAGACTTTTTATTGTCTGCTTGCACGAGCTTGCTCATCACATAGACGCTGTAAACCGAAATATGTCAGACCATTCAGATGAATTTTATGATATCTATAAAACTCTTTTATTTACAGCATTAGATAATCAAATGATTACCGTTGATGATGTATATGAATTTCAAAAAGGTAATACATCAGACAAAAACAAAGTGGTTCAAATGTTAGGTGATTACAGAATAGATATATCATCATATAATTCTACACCCGAAAAAACTCAACCCACCTCTGACCAAGTAAAAATCAATGTTTTTAATTGCTTTGATGTAAAAGAACGAGTAAAAATGGGTGGTTACAAATGGAACCCATTTTTCAAATGCTGGACTAAAGAGGTAAACAAGAGTAACGCTAGAGCTGAAGTGTCCTACTTGCTAAAATATGTTCCTGAACACTCAATAAAGTTAGGTAAGCTTAAATGGGAGGAATAATGTTTTATGAAAAAGATTTCTAAAATTAAACCTCAAAATCTGTTTTTGATAAAAAATCTAAAATTTCTTCGTAATTATTGTGAGCTTACCCATCAGCAGATAGCAGACGTTTTACATATAGACCGTTCAGCATATAGCTATTGGGAATGTGGCAAAACTACACCAACGCTACACAGTATAACAGCACTTATAGAGCTTTATAGAGTAAAGGGCATAAACCTTGATTATAATCTGTTACTAGGCGAATTTATTACCTCGTCTATTATTCAAAAGATAAGCAAATGAAGATATTTTTAATTATAACTATAATCATTTTTTATTTTCTGTGGGATATATTAGCACTTAACAAAGAAGTAAATCTTCGTGTTGATAATTACAAATTTAATAGCAAGAACATAAAGAGAAAACCGTTATGCAGTAATAAATGCAAAACGGTTTTTCTTTTTGTTGCTGTAACTGTATTAGTAGCAATCGCAACAGCTATATCTAATGTTACAGCAACACTGTTGTTTATAGTGATGTGGACTATAAACAGAATTATAAGAAGAAAAAGACTTAAAGAAATAACGCTCCTCGATGAAGAAAACGAGGACTATTGGAAAGGGTGAGAAAATTTTGATAGTTAATAAAAATAATTCTGTTAGTTACAGTAATGAAGAAAAGAAAAAAGCAAGCCAAATGTCAACAGTTGATTACTTACAGCGTAACTATGGTTTTACCTTTAATTTCAAAAATAATTATTATAAGTGCGAACAGCACGACAGCTTAATTATATATGCAGACCAGCGTGGTTGGGCTTGGAACTCAAGAGGACTAAAGGGTAGTGATGTTATCCAGTTCATTATGTCGGTAGAAAATAAGAGCTATCATAAAGCTCTGAACATATTAATACTCAATAACGAAAAACCTTATCTATATACAGAGCCTATTGAAACAAAAGATGAAGTAAAGGTGCTTGAATTACCTGAAGCAACCACTGAAAAATACTCAAGGGTGTTTGCATATCTGCATTACAGCAGAAGAATTGATAAAAGTATCATTAATGAATGTATGAAAAACAAATCTCTATATCAAGATACAAGAGGTAACTGCGTATTTGTAGGGTACAAAGGCACTACCCCAGCTTATGCGACGATAAGAGGTACACTAACTGATAGAAAATATAGAGGTGATTGCAGTGGAAGCGACAAGAGGTACTCATTTAATATGACATACAACACAACCAGTAAGGAACTATATGTGTTCGAGTCAGCAATAGACGCAATGAGTCACGCAACTATTGCTAACCTGATTTTTGATAGTAATACAGCCTACAAAGATACAAACAGGCTTGCACTTGGTGGACTAAACAGCATAGCATTAGACCAGTATTTGAAAGACCACCCACAAGTTACTACATTGAATTTTTGCTTTGATAATGACTGTAATGCAGTAAAAAAAGACGGTACACCAGCACCAAATTACGGTCAGGAATTTGCAAAACAATGTTGCGATAATTACGCAAAAAAAGGTTATAAGGTGAAAAATATATGCCCTAAGACTAAGGATTTTAATGACGATTTAATTGATTATTATTTGCCACAGGCACAAAAAATAAAGGAGAAAAGCTATGGAAGTAAAAGAAGAAACAATCTATGAATACATACTTAAATTAAGATTAGAAAAAGGTGTTACGCAATACAGAGCTGCTAAAGAGATGAACATTAATAGGTCTGC
>JAXJTP010000041.1:0-2377 GCA_036309525.1 Acutalibacteraceae bacterium
ATCAACTTATATGATTTCAAGTCACATTGTCAATATAAATACACACAAGAGATTTGAATATAAGAGAACAGTATTAGAGTGAATGGAGAGATTATTATGATGAATAAGATAAAAAATTTAAGTAAGAAAACAAAGGTTATACTGCTTGCAGTTTGCCTTATTGTGATAGCTGGTATAGGTAGTGTTATTACAGCCTGTACTAACGCTAAGCCTGATGACGGTGCTGATGAGAACAAAGCAGTTGCAACAGAGAGTGTTACCGAATCAACTGAACAGGCTACTGAAGAAGTAACTGAAGATACAACAGAAGAACCAACTGAACAGGCTACTGAGAACCCTACCGAGGAAGTAACAGAACAGCCAACAGAGAAACCAACAGAAAAGAAGGACAAAGAAAACAAGAAAGAAGAAGCTACTATCGTTCAGACTACTACCACAATCGTTGGTGATAATCAGAATAACAGTAGCAACAACAATTCAAACAATAGCACAACCAACAACACCGACACAGGTACAGCCACTCAGAGCAAGCCTGTGAATAACGATAAGCCTAACAATACAACAACTACTCCATCAAAGGTATGGCACGAAGCTGAATACAAAACAGTACACCACCTAGCCGAAACTAAAAAGGTTTGGGTAGTAGACCAAGAGGGATATACCTATGAAGAACCTGTGTATGAAACACACGGTGTAACCATATGTAATGGATGTGGTGCTGATATTACATCCAATCTTGATGAACATATGAAAACTGTTCATATTCCAAACCGTGAATTACCAAGTTATCGTGATGAATGGCGAGAAGTTCAAGTCGGTACAAAAACAATCACAGTAGAAGAAAAAGGACACTGGGAAACTCAAGTAGTTAAAGAAGCTTGGGACGAACAGATACTAATAAAAGAAGCTGGATACTATTGATATATAATTAGTACCCACTCCCCTATTTTTAAGCAGAGCAAAAGCTCTGCTTTATTTTTTGCCAATACCTCCAGTGACAGGTAAGTAACCACAATCACCTCAATCACTCGTTGACCTCCTTACCTGTCACTATTTGTATAAATATTATTTATTTTCTGTGGGATATATAGCCTACAATTTTATTATGAAAGGAGTAGTTTTATGGAATTGATTTTAAAACTTTGTGTTTTTAGTCCATTAATAACATTTTTAATATTTTTAATATCTCATTACGCAACAAAGGGGCGTTATATAAAATTAGAGATTTTTTTGATAATACTTCAGGTAATAGCCTCTATCGTTAGTGTAGCAGTTTTCAAATTTTACTTTATAGATTTGTCAATTAATATTTTTGAATAATAAAAGGTGGTGATGAAGTATGAATTTATTTATAGAAATAATTCTTTGTATTATTAGTTTTTTACTGGGGATTTTATTTGTAAAGCTAATCAAATGGTTAAAAAATCATTTTATACATAAAAAACAAGCCCCTGTCCCAATTCCCTTTGTTATTGAAAACAGTGATGGTTTAGAAATTCAAAGTATCGCAAGCGAGGATGGTGTTCTCACATTGGACAATCTTCCTGTTGGTGAATATATTATAAGAGAAAATTTCGATAATTATCCTCAAGCTGAAGCAGAGCAAAAACGCTCTGCTTTTTCTTTTATAAAGAAAAGGAAAAGGTAATTTTATGAAAATCAGTTTGATAATCGCTAAGTACATCAAGAATTGTACTGGTATATGATATTTAGCAAAAGTGTTAATTAATAAGAAATTAAGAGATACCAAGGTGGAACTCCTTGTTTACATAGATATTTTTTAACACGAAAGGAAGTGCAGTAAATGCACAAACACAAAAAGAAAAACATAATACAAAGTATTTTAGCTATTGTTATGTCAGTATTAATGGTAACTATGTCATTACCTATTACAGCAATGGCAGCAGAAACAGACAAAGGGTTGGTACAAGCGAGTGATGGCACAACAGTAAAGCTTAGTCTTGGCAATCTGTTAGAGTATGAAAGTAATATTAACTGGACTACTCATATGATGTATGCTAATGGAAAAATGGCTTACTGTGTCAATCCAAAGCTGTCTGCACCGTCAGGCACATTTGGAGGTGGTAATCTTACAGAGGTTACCACATCAAACAGCAAGTATCAAATGTTGCTAAAGGCTCTTTCATACGGATATGGTGGAGATAGCTTTGAAACACCTGTAACTGCTTTTGGCAACAAAAGTATGAAAAGCTATATGCAATCAAAAAAGACACAGCATTGGTTGGGTGCAAGTGGCACAGACCTATACTATTTGCTAACACACAGAGTATTAGCGTATATCTATGGAGATAGCGAATGGTCATACGCACTTAACATTGATTGGATAAACACCGTAAAAGAAATTACCGAAGCTCTA
>JAXJTP010000042.1:0-9173 GCA_036309525.1 Acutalibacteraceae bacterium
AACTATGAGTTAAAGGGCGTTGCCCTTTAAAATCCCATAAGGGCTCTGCCCTTAACCCGAAAGCCTTTGAAAAGGCTTTACCCAAACTTCAAGTTTTGGTTTGTGCTAATCCGTAACTCCCCGATAAACCCAAATTTGTCTTTTATAAAACAGCCACAGTCTACCTTTGAATTGAGGTGGGCTGTGGCTGTTTTTATTATTGATATTGTAAAGCTATATAATATTTATCGCTGTGCTTTATTCAAGCTCAAAAGCACCTGTGTACAGCTGATAATACTTGCCGTTTTGCTTGATTAACTGCTCGTGTGTGCCACGCTCTATAATTCTGCCTTGCTCAAGCACCATAATAACATCACTGTTTTTTACTGTTGAAAGTCTGTGTGCTATTACGAATACTGTTCTACCCTCCATTAGCTTATCCATACCAGATTGTACTATCGCTTCGGTACGGGTATCAATAGAAGATGTTGCCTCGTCAAGTATCATAACAGGTGGGTCTGCAACTGCTGCTCGTGCTATTGAAATAAGCTGTTTCTGTCCCTGAGACAATCTGCCACCGTCACCACCTATCATAGTGTTGTAGCCGTCTGGTAGCATTCTTATAAAATCATCTGCATTAGCTAGCTTTGCTGCTTCAATTACCTCTTCGTCAGTTGCGTTTAGATTACCATATCTTATATTCTCCATAATTGTGCCTGTAAATAAATTTACATCCTGCAATACAATACCTAGAGAATGTCTTAAATCAGCCTTGTTAATCTTGTTTATATTTATACCATCATAACGTATTTTACCGTCAGCAATATCGTAGAAACGATTTATAAGGTTTGTAATAGTTGTTTTGCCTGCACCTGTTGAACCAACAAACGCAACCTTTTGACCAGGCTTTGCGAATAGCTTGATGTCGTGAAGTACCATTTTATCCTCAACATAGCCAAAATCCACATTGTCAAGCACAACCTCACCACGCATTGGAGTATATGTTAAAGTGCCGTCACTGTGTGGGTGTTTCCATGCCCATACTCCGGTGCGTTCCTTACACTCAGTAATCTTGTCACCATCAATTTTTGCTGGTACCAAGGTTACATAGCCATTGTTTACCTCAGGTTCTTCATCCATTAGGTCGAAAATACGCTTTGCACCTGCAAGTGCCATAACAACCATATTTATCTGCTGTGCAACCTGATTGATAGGCATCATAAGGCTTCTGCTAAGCGTTAAAAATGACGCAATAGTACCAAGCTGAAATGCACCTGTTTTTACTGCAAAAAATGAACCTGCAATAGCTATAATTACATATAAAAGGTAGCCCATATTACCCATTAACGGGCCTAAGGAGTTTGCAAACATACTTGCATTGCAAGCGTTTTTAGCAAGCTCTTCGTTTTTCTTGTCAAACTCCTGCTTTGACTTTTCTTCATGACAGAATACCTTTACAACCTTCTGTCCGTTTATCATTTCTTCGATATATCCGTTTACATCACCGATTGACTGTTGCTGTGCTAAAAAGTACTTTCCACTTTTTCCTGCAACAAATTGTGAAATGAACATCATAAATGCTACAAATGCAAGAACTACTAATGTAAGTTGCCAGCTCATAACAAACATAGTAACAAATATTGAAACAATGGTAATAATTGAAGAAAACATCTGAGGCATACTCTGAGAGAGCATTTGTCTTAGAGTATCTGTATCGTTAGTGTAGTGCGACATAATATCGCCGTGAGTGTGAGTGTCGAAATATTTTATTGGTAATGTCTGCATTTTTTCAAACATTTCGTCACGAACCTCTTTCAGGATTTTCTGACTAAGTACAGCCATTAATCTGTTATAAAGGTATCCCGAGAAAATACCACCAGCAAAAACAACACACATAATTAATATTAATCTTAAAAGACCAGTAAAAACAGGATTTGGTGAGCCAAGAATAGGCACAATATAATCATCAATAAGCACCTGTAAAAATACCGATGATACTACTGTTGTAAGTGAGCTTAATATAATACATATTGCAACAACTATAAGTGTAATTTTATGCTTAGCCATATAAGCTATAAGTCTTTTTAAAGCCTTTACATCTAGCTTTTGTCCTGGTATTACAGTACCCTTTGGTGGTTTTGCTGGTTTACTATTTGCCTGCATTATACTTCAGCTCCTTTCATCTGAGAATTGTATACCTCGCTGTAAATAGCGTTTGTTTTTAACAGCTCATCGTGAGTACCAACTGCATTTATACAGCCGTTATCCATAACTATAATTTTATCTGCGTCCTGTACAGATGAAATACGCTGTGCGATAATAATTTTTGTTGTGTCCGGAATTTCCTGTAAAAATGCCTGACGGATAAGTGAGTCTGTCTTTGTATCAACTGCACTTGTTGAGTCATCAAGAATAATAACCTTTGGCTTTTTAAGTAGGGCTCTTGCTATACATAGTCTTTGCTTCTGTCCACCAGAAACGTTTGTGCCTCCCTGCTCAATATAGGTGTCGTACTTATCAGGGAATGACTCTATAAAATCATGAGCCTGTGCAAGCTTACAAGCGTGCTTTAGCTCCTCGTCTGTTGCGTTTTCGTTACCCCAACGAAGATTTTCCTTTATTGTACCAGAGAAAAGCACATTCTTCTGTAAAACAACAGCTACCGAGTTACGTAGTGTGTCAAGGTCGTATTCCTTTACATCTACATTACCAACCTTAACAGAGCCTGTGCTTACATCATAAAGTCGTGAAATAAGCTGTACAAGGCTGGATTTTGATGAACCTGTACCACCAATAATACCAATGGTTTCGCCAGATTTTATATTAAGGTTAATATTTTTCAGGCAGTAATTGTCGCTATCCTTTTTATAGCTAAAATTAACATTTTCAAAGCTGATGCTACCATCTGCAATATTGGTAATGGCGTTTTCTGGGCTTGTAATGTCACTTTTTTCGTTAAGGATTTCAACAGTACGTTGCATAGAAGCTCTTGACATAGTAAGCATTACTATTACTATTGATAAAAACATAAGGCTTGTAAGAATAGATGTAGCATATGTTATAAGACTCATAAGCTGACCTGTTGTAAGACCAACCTCAGGGTTATTTCCAGAAGCTACAATTAGTCTTGCACCAAACCAGGAAACAAGAATTATACAAGCATAAGAGCAGAATGTCATAATAGGCATAGAAGCAGCCATAATTTTTTCAGCCTTAGCAAAATCAGTATATATTTCTGATGATATACCCTTGAATTTTTTAGTTTCATAATCCTCTCTTACAAAGGATTTTACAACTCGTATTCCTCTTACGTTTTCCTGTACAATGTTATTAAGCTTATCGTAGGTTTTGAAAACTCTGTCAAATATAGGATGAACATTTGACATAAGAATAAATGTTGCAATACCTATAACAGGTATACACGCAACATAAATCCACGCAAGCTGTGCATTTACTTTGAATGAAGCCACAATAGCAACTACAAGCATAATAGGAGCACGCACAGCCATAAGCATTAGCATTTGATACGACATCTGAATATTTGAAACATCTGTTGTTAATCTTGTTACAATACTTGATGTAGAGAATTTATCTATATTTGAAAAAGAAAAATTCTGTACATTGTAGAACATATCCTTACGTAGATTTTTAGCAAAGCCTGTTGAAGCCTTTGAGGCACATACAGCACCTGCTAAACCAAAAAATAATGAAAGTATGGCAAATAATACAAGCAATAAGCCTACCTTCCATACTAACTGCATATCACCCTTATCAAGACCATAGTCGATAAGATAAGACATATAGAATGGAATCATTACTTCCATTACCACTTCGAGAATCTTAAAAACGGGTGTTATTAAAGACAGCCATTTGTATTCTCTTACACATTTTAATAAAGTTAACATATTATCCTCCTAACTGTATATTATATTAATCTGAAAAGATTATATTAACTCTTTCAGATTATTTCGTACCTTATGGCAAACCTTAAGAAAAACAGCATATTCTTCTGCTGAAACACCATTAATCATTTCGTTATCGAGCTGTTTTGCACTTTCAACAATTTTTTTATGCATACATTCGCCAAGCTCTGTTATAACAATTTGCTTTAATCTAGCGTCGTGCTCAACCTCAAGACGCTCTATATAGCCATATTTCTCCATACTTTTAACCAAAGAGGTTACAGCTGAACGGGTTATATAGAATTCACGTTCGATGTCACGCTGATAAACGTTTTCGTTTTTATGCTCATACAAATAATTAAGAATCCAACCGTGCATAATTGTACAGTTGTCAGCATTAATTCTTTTTGCTTGTTGCATAGTTGCTCTCATAAGCAAATTGTTTATAGACCTTAGCACAGGGCCAAACTCGGTACTATTTTCTACATCTAAAGCCACAGATACACCTCCTTTAAGTTAAGTGTTAAACTGTTTTAAATTAAACTGTTTAGTGTTTAACATTATTTTAACATTAAAACCTGTCATTGTCAACAAATTGCAAGATTGGTTTTTGTTAATTATATCTTAAGCTAGTAGTAGCTATTTATGATTAAAAAGAAAAAATAGTTTTATTTTTAAGGTGTATTTTAAAATTAGATTTATTCAAACTGCTAAAAAAATCACGCAAATTTTATATTCTAAGCAAGCTGTAAAAGGGTTTTTAAGGCATTATGAAATTATATATAAATTAGACTTTTATTTTTGTTGATTCTATGCTATACTTATCTAATAAAGCGTTAGGAGGAAAGAAAATGAAAACTATCGGCTTTGATAATAATAAATATCTGGTTACTCAATCAGAACAAATTCGCAACCGTATAGCTCAATTCGGAGGTAAGCTTTATCTTGAATTTGGTGGTAAGCTTTTTGATGATTACCATGCTTCAAGAGTTTTACCTGGCTTTGAACCTGATAGCAAAATTAAAATGCTACAGCAATTAAAGGATGATGTTGAGGTTGTTATTACTATAAATGCAGCTGATATAGAGGCTAATAAGGTTCGTGAGGATTTAGGCATAACATATGATGATGATGTTTTGCGTTTAATCGACACTTTCCGTGAAATGGATATTTACGTAGGAAGCGTTGTTCTTACTCGTTATAATAATCAGCCTTCGGCAAATGCTTTTTTAAAGCACCTTACATCACTGGGCGTTCGTTGTTATCGTCACTATCCTATTGCTGGATACCCGTCTGATGTTCGTCATATTGTAAGCGAAGAGGGTCTTGGCAAAAATGAATATATTGAAACTAAGCGTTCTTTAATAGTTGTAACTGCACCAGGCCCAGGTAGTGGTAAAATGGCTACATGCCTGAGTCAGCTATACCACGACCACAAAAGAGGCATTACAGCAGGCTATGCAAAATTTGAAACCTTTCCTATATGGAATTTATCTTTAAAGCACCCTGTAAACCTTGCTTACGAGGCTGCAACAGCTGACTTGAATGATGTTAATATGATAGATCCATTCCATTTGGAGGCTTATGGAGAAACAGCAGTTAATTATAACCGTGACGTTGAAATTTTCCCTGTTCTTAATACTATGTTTGAGCGTATTCAGGGTAGCTCTCCATATAACTCTCCTACTGATATGGGTGTAAATATGGTGGGGCATTGTATTGTAAACGATGAGGCTTGTCGTGCTGCGTCTAAAATGGAAATTTTACGTCGCTATTATGCTGCCTGTGTAAGAAAATATCGTGGCAGAAACACCAACGAAAACGAGGTTACAAAGCTTGAAATTCTAATGAATAAAGCAAAAATAACCACAGATATATTCCCAGCTGTTTCAGCATCTTTAGAAAAAGCAGAAGCTACTGGAGCACCTGCTGGAGCAATAGTTTTGCCTGATGGACAGGTTATAACAGGTAAAACCTCAGACAAGCTTGGTGCAGCGTCTGCTTTGCTGCTTAATTCACTAAAGACTTTAGGAGGAATTGATGATTCACTTGAGTTGATTTCAGCTAATGTACTGGAGCCAATTTGTAATTTAAAGACTCAGTATCTGCAGCATAAAAACCCACGTCTGCATACAGACGAAGTATTGCTTGCTCTGACAATATCAGCACTTAATGACCCTGTTGCAAAATCTGCAATAGAACAGCTTGAAAATCTAAAGGGCAGTGATGCACACTTTACAGTTATTTTAAGCGATGAGGATGAACGTAATTTACGCAGACTAGGAATAAATGTAAGCTGTGAGCCTTCTTTTGAGCATAAAAGACTATTTCATAAATAAGATATAACAAAAACCAAACCTTTGCGAAAATAAGCAAGGGTTTGGTTTTTTATTTTGTGATTAGAGTTATAAATTCAGGTTTGTCTAATTTATCAAAACTCTTTTAAACGCTCAAACAGTGTAGGGCAGGGGCTTGCTACTGCCTAAATCAAGAGACTTGTGTATTAGCTCACACCGTTGTCCTAAAGCTTTATACTAAGCTCTGTTAAAAAGTGGATAAGGCTTTGCGAGCAGAATTTGTGCCAAACGAATACCAATCCAGAGAAAGGCTGTTGCCTTACGAGAACGCAGTATGAAGCTTGGTGCGAAATCTGACGTAAAGAAGTTTACTTTTTAATGGAGCTTAGGGCTTGCTTGAAAAAAGAAAAGTGCTGGATTTTGTTGCGAATCGAGAGATTTCAAGGCAAAATAGACAGTGCTTTTGATTTTTTAAAACAAGCTCTAGTATTATTATCGGATAAAACTAAAAGCCCAACCGAAGTTGGGCTTTTTTAGTTTAGATGTTATTTTTACGAAATATTATGTTTTGTTGCTAAATGCCTATTAAGCAACCCAGCTACCCATGTAAGAGGTTGTTTCGTATGGTGGGTTGTAATATCCGTTAATTACAAATGTAAAATTGTCAAACACTTCGATTGACTCACGAACACCATATGCTGTTACACCCTCAGCTTTGCTTGCATGAGCGATAGTTCTATAGAAGCTTATTGTTGTTTTATTCCAAGAACCAGCCTTAATAAAGCCAACTGCTTTTGCTTTATCAATAGCCTTAACCTGATCAAGTGTCAATTTTACTTCATATACAGCCCAATCACCTGATACTACAGACTCAAGTGATGTTCCTTCAACAGAAACTAGAATTGTTTCGTTTGTTTTTGTCATTGGAATTCTATTGGTAGAAGTATATGTAGATGTATCTCCGTAATAAAGCTCTATGCCTGTACTCCAATCATTAACAGCTGTTGTGCCGATTGGTGCTGCAAATTTGATTGTAACTAAATCATCGTTACCAATTGTATACTTAGCCTCTGTCTGCCATTCACCGTTAAAAATTATCATTGATGTTGGGAATGAAGGAGCCTGTACTACAAATATCATACCTTCTACTTCGTCAAGAGTCTTTGCTGTATCAAGGTATGTTCCGTCAAATTCATCTACCTTAGCCTTTAGCACATTCTGGATGAATTCTGTTTTATTTCCTGAACCTACTGGTTTTGCAAAGCCAGAGTATTTAGCTTCTTCTATTGCTTTAGCTGTGTTGCTGTCAACACTTACTGCATAAACATACCAGTTACCAGCCTTTAAATAATCAGAACCAGGCTCTGTGATTTTTGTTGTTTCAAGTGTGTTAATCATTGGAATCTTTGGAGCATCAGCATATTTTCCACCCTTTGCATAGTAGAATTCTACATCATCCCAGGTTGAATTCTGAGTTTTACCTACTGGTGCAGCAAATCTGATAGTGTTGAAATCTGTTATCCAATAGCCCATAAATGATGTTGAAGATTTTTCGCCCCATAGAGCATCTTTAATAATAAATATTTTTTGATCTAGCTCAGCTAGTGGTGTTATTGTAGATGCATAATCCTTATATTCGTCAATACCTGCTTTAAGTACATTTGTTTTCATCTGGATTGTTGTTCTGTTTACACCGTCTGATGTACCAAAGCCTACAAAGCTTGAATTTTCAACAGCTGAAATTTCTGTAGAAGGGATAACTACCTCGTATACAGTCCAACCACTGCCACCAGAAATAACTTTATTTGAACCAGTATCTTCTGTGTAGTACTTTTCGTTTGTTGCTGTTAATGGTAGCATGCTAGCATCGGCGAATACATTAGTCATACCATAATAAAGAACTACTTCGTTTTTCTCCCAGTTAAATCTGTCAAGCTCAGCTGTTGGAACAGCAAGCTTTAATGTAACATCGTTCTGAACTACATGATCACAAACAACATCATAATTTAATGTGTATTCAGCACCACCTATTGGCTGATAAGTGTTTAAATCAACGTAAGAATTCTCGTTGAAATTTGCATCAACTAGCTCTCTCATTCTGTAAGAAAGAGTAGTTGTACCGTCTGCAATAGCGTCTAGCTGTACACAAACTACTTTTGTTGTTTTACCAGCAAAATCAAGACCAGAGAAATTAAGGTCTGCAACGCTTATTTCGCCACCATCTTTAAATGCACACTGTGCAATGCCACTTCCAGGTAGCTCAGTAGCTACATCGCTTAAACCTAAAACGTAATCTACAGCGTTTGTACCTACTGCAAAACCATTTCCATCTGCGAATTCGTTATTAGTAGCAAGCATAGCATTGTCATAGTACATATCAATTGTCCAGCCTGCAACATCAGTAGAGTTTTCTGGTAAAGTAAGCTCTACCCATAAATTTACTTTATCGCCCTGATGAACCTCAATCTGTGCAGATTCAGTTAGTGGTGCATCTGGTGCTGCATTTGATACAACTGCAACTTTTTCATTGGCTTTTACTACATCAAATGTTTCAGTTGCATCTGTTTCAGCAGCAGATACGCTTGTTGCACACATTGACAATGTAAGCATTGCTGTTAATAGCGACGCTGTGAGTTTTTTGAACTTTTTCATATTTTTTCCTCCTAAAATTTAATTGAACTTATTATATCACATATATGTAATAATTTCCACATATTTTTTAAATGTTTTTTATTTTTATTAATAATTATAACTTATAAGCTGAGCTGATTGTTAAATTACATAACAATCAGATGGTCTTTTGCTCAAAGGTATTTTTAGAATAATGATTATTAGTTTTAATATTTACTTCTTTATTAAAAAGTTACCAGTAGTGCAATATTTAAAAGCTTTATTTTGTAGGTTTGTCAATGATATGTTACACATTAGGAGAAAATAACTTCGCCCGTTTGGAGGAAATGCTTTAAGAAATCAGAAGGAGATTTCCACCCAAGAG
>JAXJTP010000043.1:0-3172 GCA_036309525.1 Acutalibacteraceae bacterium
AAGCGAAAAAAAGAAATGGAGAGGAAAAAGGCTGAAAAAGCTAAACAGCAAGCTATCACAAAATTATCTCAACCTCCTGTTCCGATAGTATTGGAGATAGATCGTTCTAAATTCGAGTCAATCAGAAGAGTTTCAGAGGAGATACAAGCAGCTTTAATTATTGAAGAGGATAATTCTTTATCAGATTCTGATGTACAAACCATTGTGAAAAATTCAGTCACACCTGAAACGAAGGAAAAGAATATAGCGGTGCCAGATGAACTTACTTATGATAATGAATATTTGCAGTTTGTTAATTCATTAAACTATCTGGAAAAACAGACTCTTTTAATGATAGTTGATAATCGCACTGAATTGTTAAAAAATTTAAACCAATTAGCGATAGATAACAACGATATGATCGAGGCTATAATAGATAGAATAAATGAAAAAGCATTGGAGTATATAGCAGACAATGTAATTGAATTTTCCGAAGCTCCGATTGTTTACGAAGAATATATTGAAGGATTAAATAAAGCACTAAAGGAGTAAAAAGTATGACTAAAAAGGTTCCAAAAAGAATAGCTACAACTATAATTAATTCCTTGCGTGGAGGTGTTGTGCCTCGTAACGGCACAGGATATATTGCTGTAGGGCGAGAACACGAAATTAAAGCCCTGTTAAATGATGTTGAAATAATAGAAGATGGTGGAGCAACCTTTAGATTTATTGTTGGTCGTTATGGTAGTGGTAAAAGCTTTCTGTTTCAAACAATTAGATCCTATGTTATGGATAAAGATTTTGTGGTAGTTGACGCTGATTTGTCGCCGGAAAGACGATTGACCGGTAATAAAGGGCAAGGCTTAGCAACATATAAAGAGCTTGTAAAAAATATGTCTACCAAAACAAAGCCAGAGGGTGGAGCATTGTCTCTTATTTTAGAAAGATGGATAAACTCAATAAAAACACAGGTTGTTCAAAATAACAGCTTTGAGGTTGGTAGTAATGACTTTAACAAAGCAGTAGAGAAAGAAATCTATGTAGTTATTAATGAGATTCAGGAATTGGTTAATGGCTTTGATTTTGCAAATATAATCTCGCTTTACTGGAAAGCGTCACGCACAGGAAACGATGAGCTGAAAAACAATGTTCTTCGATGGCTAAGAGGTGAATATAGACTTAAGTCAGATGTGCGAAAGGAGTTAGGAGTAAGTGCTATCATTACAGATGATAACTGGTATGATTACATAAAATTACTTTCAGCTTTTTTGGTTCGTGCAGGATATAAGGGTATGCTGATGTTAATAGATGAACTGGTCAACATTTATAAAATCCCACATACAGTTGCTCGTCAAAGTAATTATGAAAAAATACTGACTATGTATAATGATACATTACAGGGCAAGGCTTCTCATCTTGGAATTATTATGAGTGGAACACCACAGTGTGTTGAAGATACAAGAAGAGGTGTATTTAGCTACGACGCATTAAAATCACGTCTTGAATCAGGTAAATTCAGCGATGCAACAACACAGGATTTGCTTTCTCCTATTATTAAATTAGAACCATTAACACATGAAGAGCTATTCATTCTAATTGAAAAGCTTTCAATTATTCATGCTGACCTATATTCTTATTCTGCTAATATAACAGAGGATGAAATGATTTCTTTCTTAAAAATGGAATTTGAGCGTATTGGTAGTGGTTTAAATATCACACCTAGAGAAGTAATAAGAGATTTTATTGAGATATTAAATATACTTTATCAAAATCCAGAAAAAACAATAGAAGCTATTATTAAGGGGAATAGTATAGCATTATCAGAAAATACGATTACCGATGAAGAGATACATGATGAGTTTGTAGGTTTTGAATTATGAGTATAAATGCATACGATAGACTTGCACCGTTTATTCAAGAATATATTTACAAAGAACGATGGTATGAATTGCGTGATATTCAGGTAGCAGCCTGCGAAGTGATTTTTGACAATGACACAAATCTTCTGTTGGCGTCAGGAACAGCGTCTGGAAAAACCGAAGCAGCTTTTCTTCCTGTGCTTACAGATTTATACAATAACCCCTCGTCCAGTGTAGGAGTATTATATATAAGTCCGTTAAAAGCATTAATTAATGACCAATTTGAGAGATTAGATGGTTTGCTTGAGTACTCTGATATTCCTGTATGGAAATGGCATGGTGATGTAAGTCAGAATAAAAAGCAAAAGCTATTAAAAAGACCATATGGAGTAATGCAAACTACACCAGAATCCTTAGAAGCACTGATCATGAAAAAGAGTGCTTCTGTTATTACCTTGTTTTCGGATTTAAGGTATATCATTATTGATGAAGTGCACTATTTTATGGATAGTCCACGTGGGATTCAGCTCTTATCTATCCTTGAAAGAATCCAGCGATTAACAAGTATTATTCCAAGAAGAATAGGATTATCAGCAACATTAGGTAATTATGATGATGTAGAAGCGTGGTTGTCATCTGGCACAAACAGAAAATGTATTACACCGTCAGCAGGAAATTCTAAAAGAACACTTAAATTGTTTCTTGACCATTATCCTTTGCATAAAGACGGAGAAACAATATTAGGTAGTGATGAATACTTTAATTCTCTGTATAAAGTTACTAACAAAAGGAAATGTATAGTTTTTTCAAACAGCAGAACGCAGGTAGAATACAATATAGCAATGCTAAAGCGTATGGATATGACAAATCGTGGAACAAATGTATATATGGTTCATCATGGAAATGTATCTACTGCCTTGCGAGAATATACTGAAAGGACTATGCGTGAATCAGAGGTCCCTATAACAACAGGAGCAACTGTTACATTAGAGCTAGGCATTGATATTGGTAGTCTTGAAAGAATTGTTCAAACCGGTTCACCGTTTACGGTATCAAGCTTTGTACAGAGATTAGGAAGGTGTGGCAGAAAAACTTCAATTTCAGAAATGTGCTTTCTTTTTAAAGGCTTTGAACCCTCCCAAAAAGATATTGTTCGTAGTATAAATTGGGAATTTCTAAAATGTATTGCTATAATACAGCTGTATATTGATGAGCGTTGGATAGAGCCTATTTCCACTCCAAAGCTACCATACAGTATTTTATATCATCAAACTATGAGCATTTTGTATTCTGCTGGTGAATTATCTCCGTCTATGCTTGCAAGAAAAGTGTTG
>JAXJTP010000044.1:0-6321 GCA_036309525.1 Acutalibacteraceae bacterium
AAAAAAGGAACTTTTATTTCTATAGTTAAATTTTCCGGTAATTATTATTATAATACAATATCCAAAAAGGTAAAAATTAGGGTTATATGAGGTTTTATAAATGAAATCTAAATTATTGATTATTTGTTTGTTATTGCTTGCATTATGCTCAATTTCTTCAGTTGCAGCGCAGGACGCCAATAATCAAACAGATATTTTTCAAAATAATAATGAAGCAATTGAAAATGGCGATGCTTCAATTGATGAAGATTCAAAATTGCTTTTGACTAATGATAATGTACTGTCACAGGGTAGTTTTGATGATTTGCAGAAAAAAGTTAATAATGCCTCTGAAGGTTCTACATTAGTTTTGGATACAAATTATCAAAGTACTGATAATATTCTAAAAATAGATAAAACCATTACAATTGACGGTAAGGGTCATACAATCAACTGTTCCAAACAGGGACTGAAATCTTCAGCAGGAACAATCACTATTAAAAATCTAATATTTGTAAATGGTAAAAATGATGATTACCAAACAGGAGGATGCATATACATAACAGGTTCTGCTAAATACATAGTTATTAACTGTACATTCAAAAACAATTATGCTAAAAATTATGGTGGAGCTATTTTCAATAACGTGGAAGATACATTAACCATTATCAATTCAACATTCACAAACAATAATGTTGATGTTCATGGCGGGGCAATATATTCAAAAGGAGATATTGTAGTCAAAAATTCAAAATTTTTAAATAATGCCGCTAAACGTTCAGGGGGTGCAATCTACTCTCAGAGAATGTGTACTGTTACCGATTCAGTATTCGATTCAAACAAGGCAGAAAGTGACGGTGGAGCAATCATATCCAAAAAAGATTTAACAGCAGAAAACTCCAAATTCACAAACAACAAGGCTAATGATGGTGGGGCGGTATTTACTACAGAAGATGGAGTATTTGATAAATGTATATTCACAGGTAACAATGCTAAAAGCGGAGGAGCTATCTATTCCAATGGTGTAAAACGTACATTGATAAATGACTGTATTTTAAACAACAATGTAGCTTCTTCCGGTAGTGGAGGAGCTGTTTATTCATACAAATGGACTCATGTAGACAACTCCACATTCACAGGCAATACTGCAGACGGTAAAGGTGGAGCAATCTATACAGATTACATCAGCTTCGGAATTAACGGTCTGTTCCAGTCAAATACTGCTAAAAATCATGGTGGAGCTATTTACACATCCACAATATCAAATGACATCACAAATGTAAAATTCATTGGAAATAAGGTAACCGCTGATTTTGGTGGTGCGCTTTATATCAACAATAAATGTAAAGACATAACATTCAAATCATGCAGTTTCATAAACAATTCAGCTACAGCCGGTGACGGTGGAGCAATACACAGTGACAGCAGTTCCACTAATCTCAAATTCCTTCAGTGCACTTTCACTGGAAATACTGCGGCAGGAGGTAAAGAAAGACGTTATGGTGGTGCAATTCGTTCAAATGGTGTTGTAAACATAGATAATTGTACATTTGCCAATAACTGGGCTGAAAACTATGGTGGTGCAATATATACAGAAAAAGCAAATGAGATAAAAAATTCCGTTTTTATTTCAAATCAAATTAAAAACGGTGGAAAAAGAGACGGTGGAGCAATTTACATTAATAAAGAGTGTACTATAAATATAAATGGTTGTTATTTTGAATTTAATAATGGTGTGGAACGTGGTGGAGTACTCTACACAGATTCTAAAAATGCTCATTTAAGATTAACCAATAATGCATTCATAGGAAATTCTGCAAGCGGTCAGGGAGTGACTGTTTTCAATAGTGGTTATTACGATGCTGTCAACAATAATTGGTGGGGTGCTAATGGTGTTCCTCTTGGAAACCAATTGAAAGAGTACCATACCTTTGGAAGTAACACTGATAAAAACGATGACAGTCCTGTCAGCGTAAGTGTTTCTGGTGATAAAAACTCATATGTTGATGTAAAAGCATCTATCAAGATATCATTCACAGGCAATGTTCCATATTATACATTCGATAAAATATCATATTCATCAGACAAAAAAGGTGTTTTTGTTGACAAGAAAGTTAACGGAAATTTCCTGGAACTAAAATATATTCCAAACGAGACTGGAATTCATAAAATTACTATTTCAGTCGGCCAGTTCCAAAAATTAACATTTGAAACCACTGCTTCATATATCAGTGTTTACGGTTATGATTTAAATAAGGTATTCGGTGAAGATAAATATTATTCTGCTGTATTTAAAGATTCAAAAGGTTATTTCTTGGCTAATGATACTGCAGTAAAGTTCAACATTAACAATGTCAACTATACTGGATATGTTACTAATGGTATTGCTAGTCTGTATGCTAATTTGCAACCTGGCAATTACACTGTTAAAGCAATAAATCCTGTTACCAATCAAACTTTCACAAATAAGCTGAATATTAAAGAAAGAAATATGCTGTTCAACATCAATGATCCTTATGTTGTCCAGTTCAACAGTAAATATGCAACAAACAGCAGCAATGTTACATTCACAATAAATGGTAAAACATTCAACAGCAACATTTCCGAAGATGGTATTGCTTACTTCAGACTCAATGTTGCTGCGGGAAAATACACTGTTACAACCAAATTCGGAGATATTGTCATACAGGAAAACATTACAGTTTCAAATAAATTTTCCAATATGGATTTGGGATTGAATGATGCAAGCTATGGTTCATTCCTGCCTATAAGCGGTAATGAAACATTCACAATTAAGAATCTGACCATGGTCAGTTCTCTTGGAGATAATCTCTATAGATATGTTTTACCTCAGGGTGAGGCTTTCATATTATACAATGTCACAGCCTCAAATACTGCTGAGCTAACTAATGTTTTAAGAAAAATATCTGCCAAGGAGTTCAGAGCAGATGTTATTATCATCAATCTTAAAAAGGAAACTTATAAGGTCACTGATAACTTCTGGAGAGACCAGGAATGGTATTATCTTATTCATTTAACTCATGGAACTTTATTCATTAATGGTAATGGAGCTACTTTAGATGACGGTTATCACCATAATTTCATGGCTTTGGAACCAAGTACTCGAACAATCATTAATAATGTGACATTTAAGAAATTTTATCGTGTATTTTCAAGTGCTGGTGACGTCAGCTGTACCAATTCAGTATTTGTAGAAAACAACGCTAAATTTTTCCAAACAAAAACACCGGCTTCTGTAATCTACAATAAATACAAGGCTTCATTTGAAAACTGTATTTTTGATCATAACAAAAACGATGATGTGACTTTTGGCAGCCATGATGAAAACACTATGGGTGGTGTTTTATATGGTGAAAAGAATTCAGTAACCAATTTCATAAAATGTCAATTTAAGGCTGAATCAGATAATGTGCGTGCCGTTGATAAAAGTATGATTGTAGTTTATGATGATGATTTCAATGCATATAATCATATTGTTGCCAACGGTTATCTTGAAACCGCTGCAAGTATAAGCATAATGAAAACAGGTTCATATAATAAAAATAATACATTAACCTACAATATTTCTTCAGTTGATGAACTTTTAAAATGGAATAGATTAAAAGATGGTAAATTCTCTTTAATATATAGATTATATAATGTTTTAGATGATGCTACAGCATATGTATTCAATTTGGCTCCGGGCGTATATAATGCAAAATATGAACATTACCGTGATAAACATCAGGATGAATGGAGAACTGATTATCAAGGTTTAATGCCTGCCATTGTTCAGGATGAATACTTGGTTGATGTAGGTGCTAAGCCTGTTGTTATAAACGGTCATGGAGCTACAATAGCTTATCCGGATGCTTTAGTATTTAATGATTATCATTTTGCATATGTTCCAAAATCAGGGTCATTAACTTTAGTTAATATGACCATTAAAAATTTCAACACAGCTATTATTAACTATGGAACATTTATTGCGATAAATTGTACATTTGAGAATAATAGAATTAACCACATTAGTAAAACCGGAGATTTCGGTGGTGCTGTTAGAAACTATGGTCATGTTTATTGCTATAATTCCACATTTAAAGATAACGGAGCTAATGCAGGTGGTGCATATTACAGTGATGACTCTGCAAACGCTCTATTTTCAAACTGTACATTTTCAAACAATAAAATTGTATCCAAATTAGTTTGGAAAAATGGAGATCCAAGCAATTTGCACATCACTGGAAACTCAGTTGTCAAATTAGTAAATTGTAAAGGTATTGGTAAAGACAGTATTAAACTAGATAAGAGGGGTATTTGCTTAACTAGAGATTCTCTTGGTTATAGTGTATACAATGCAGTAGTAGACAGCATTTCATCTTTGATAAAAGTTTCCAAAATTGTTAAAAACAATAAGGAATATGATATTATCAACGTAACTTTCAAACCTGGAAGTTATGCTATCTTCCCGGATTCAAATACATTATTTGAAATGGATTATGGAATGTTGATTTTAAACGGTAACGGTGCAAGGGTTTTTGTGTCAAATCCAAAAGATAGTGACGAAACCAAATTCTTAACAACCACTTCACGTTCTACAGTCAATATCGTAAACTTGTCCATTGAAGGATTTAACATGGCAATAATCAATTCCGGATCTTTAACAATCACTAATTCATCATTAAATAACAATAGGGTGGATTATAATTTCAAAGAAGATTATGGTGGTGCTATCGTTAATAAAGGCGGTATTTTGAATGTTTTAAATACTACATTTAACGGCAATTATGCAAAATATGGTGGAGCTGTTTACACTACTAGTGCTACTCACTTTATTATATCCACTTTCACAAACAACTATGGATATAATAGTAAATCAAATGTGGATATTTATAATAAGCAAGGTTCCGTTGAAATTGTTTCTGTTACTAATATAATACCTAAAATTACTGAAAAAAATCCTGCACCTGCTTGGAAAGTTCAAATGCTTGAAACTGGTATATTTTTAGTAACTTTAGCTGTTACTATGGGTTCCAGTTGGGCAATTAGTGCAACAGGTGTTGCGACTGCGAATTTGATATCAATGGGTGCCGGTGCTCTTATTGGCGGTAGTTTTGGTGCTTTGGAAGGATTTATCTATTCCAATGATCATCAGGATTACAGCAGCTTCTGGGTAAGAGTATTAAAAGGTGTAGCTAACGGTATCAGTTTTGTTCCATATGGGGCAGCAGCTAATAAATTAGCACCAATTACAGATCAGTTAATTAAAAAAGCTGCTCTTGATAAAATCTATGCTAAATTTGTTCAACAGACTGTTAAATTAGCTAAAGAGCAGGTCACTGCAATGAGTAAGAAGAATTCATACGAAATCATGAAAATATTTTAGGGAATTAATTGTATACAATTAATATCCTTTCTTTTTTTTATTTTTAAATCAATATTATTTCATAATATGGAATGACTGCATTTTTAATTGGTTTTCTTTGGATTATAAAGCATTTTTTTTACATCAAAATATTTAGGGGGCCTGAATTTTTTTGATATAAATTCAAGCTAATTTATCTTATTTTTATATTTTGTGATGGTTAACATTTTTAGTTTCTAAAAATACAATTGAATAAACATTAATTTTTAAAAAGGGTGCAATAATATCGTTAAATTTAAGTATTATGTGTTACATATATTTATTTGGCGATAAAAATGAAACACAGATTAAATTTAGATATTAAAGACCCAAATTATACTTTGTTAAAAGAAATATTTAAAATTATGGATTCTAGAAAATCTTCACAAATTTTAGCATCCTGTGGATTTAAAAATTTAAATAAACAAATAACTACTTTTAAAATCATATTTATCAGCATGTTCTTTGGATTAGATATTCCATTCGTATTAAATGAACTTGAATCCAAAAAAGAACTTCAAAAATACTTTAATATTTCAGAAATTTTAACTGCAGATCAAATTTATAAAACTCTTTCACTTCAGGGCTCTGAAAAACTTTTAAAAGTATTAAATAGGATATTAAACCACCAAAATAGAGTAAAGAGAAGAGGAAAAAAGACATTTATTGTTGATGCAACACCAATTGACTTAGATTTCAATTTTAACAGAAATAAAAAGACAAAAGAACATCTAAAAACTTTAAATTTAAAATGGAGCTATTCATCCTCTAAAGGATTTTATATTGGATTTAAAGCCACAGTCATCATCGATTACGATAATATGAATCCTGTTTCAATTTTAATCCATTCTGGAGCTCCCAATGATGCAAAACTTTTTGACGAAATAATGGAAAATCTGCAAAAAAGACGAATTATACAGAAAGGAGACATATTAATC
>JAXJTP010000045.1:0-17231 GCA_036309525.1 Acutalibacteraceae bacterium
GACGGAGTCCTTAACTCATAATCGTCTTTTTAAAATGCCGTTTTCAACGGCATTTTAGGGATTAACGAGAAGATAAAGGGCTTCGCCCTTTAAAATCCCATAAGGGCTCTGCATAATACAACCAATCCCTACGGGATTGATTGTGGCAATCAATTTGCTTCGCAAATTGGTTGCATGACCCGAAAGCCTTTGAAAAGGCTTTACCCAAACTTCAAGTTTTGGTTTGTGCTAATCCGTAACTCACCGACAAACCCAAATTTGTTTCTGCTATAAATAAACTATAATCTACAAAAATTAAATATATTCAGGAGGTACCAGACTATGACCGAAATGGAAAAAATGGGACAAAGAGCAAAGGAGGCTTCTAGCGTGCTTGCTGTTGCTGGTAAGCAGAAAAAGCAAGCCTTAATTGCTATTGCAGACGCTTTAGTTGCTAATAAGGATAGAATTATTGCACAGAATGATATTGATATTAAGAATGGTAAGGAAAATGGTCTTACAGAGTCATTGCTAGACAGATTAAAGCTTACTGATGAAAGAATAGAGGGTATGGCACAGGGTGTGCGTAAGGTTGCAGACTTTGACGACCCAATAGGACAGATTATAACAGGTAGAGTTGCCGAAAATGGTATGGAGATTAAAAAGGTAAGAGTACCAATGGGTGTTATTGGTATTATCTTTGAGGCAAGACCAAATGTAACCTCAGACGCTGCTGCACTTTGCTTAATGGCTGGTAATGCTGTAATTTTGCGTGGTGGTAAAGAGGCTATTTATTCAAATACTGTTATTTCTGATGTAATGAGAGAGGCTATAGAGTCTGCTGGCTTGCCTGCTGATTGTGTGCAATTAGTTAAGGATACTACAAGACAGTCATCTGTTGAGCTTATGGGCTTAAGCGATTATCTTGATGTACTTATCCCTCGTGGTGGTGCAGGCCTGATTAAGGCTGTTGTTGAGAATTCTAAGGTACCTGTAATTGAAACAGGTGTTGGTAACTGTCACGCTGTAATTGACAAGTGTGCAGATATAGATATGGCTGTTAATATCGTTTTCAATGGTAAAACACAGCGTCCATCAGTTTGTAATGCTCTTGAAACTGTGCTTGTTCATAAGGATATTGCAGAAACAGCATTAAAGGCATTAAAGTCTAAGCTGGACGAAAAGAATGTTGAAATTCACGGCTGTGAAAGAACAAAGGCTATTCTTGGCGATTGCGTTATAGACGCAGAGGAATACGACTGGGCTAATGAATATTTAGACCTTAAAATTGCAATAAAGGTTGTAGACTCACTTGATGACGCTATTGCACATATCAGAAAATACTCAACAGGTCATAGCGAGGTTATAATAACAAACGACTATATGGCACAGAATAAATTTACAGCACAGGTTGACTCATCTGCTGTATATGTAAATGCCTCTACTCGCTTTACAGACGGTGGAGAGTTTGGTATGGGTGCAGAAATAGGTATTTCTACACAAAAGCTTCACGCAAGAGGCCCTATGGGACTAACTGAGCTTACCTCTATGAAATATGTTATAAGTGGTGACGGACAGGTAAGATGATAAACGATATGCTTACAATTACCGAAGAAAGCCTGCTTAAAGAGCTTGAGGAAAGAAAAATTGCTTTAAGCAGTATAAACGAGCTTGTTGTAAATGTACTTGCAGAAAATAATATGAAAATAGCCACAGCAGAAAGCTGTACAGGTGGAATGATAAGCAAGAGAATAACAGAGGTGTCAGGCTCCTCTGCTGTGTTTGATTGTGGTGTGTGCTCATATTCTAACGAAATAAAAAATAAGGTGTTAGGTGTAGATAAGGCTGTGCTTGATACATTGGGGGCAGTAAGTGCAGAAACAGCTATGCAGATGGCAAAGGGTGTAAGGCTTTTGTCAAACAGTGATATAGCAGTAGCTACAACAGGCATTGCAGGCCCAACAGGTGACACACCTACAAAGCCGGTTGGCTTGGTTTATATCGGAATTTCGACTAAAAAGGGTGATTTTGCTGTAAAAGCTCTGCTTGCAGAGAATAAAACAAATACCCGAGAAAGAGTAAGAGAGCTTGCAACAGCTGTTGCTTTATATCTTGCTTATAAAGAAATTTGCGATAATTGAAAATATAAAAACTAAAATATATTTAATGTGTACAATTATATTCCGGTTCCTATATAGAAAAATGTTGAATATTTTTACAAAAACGGAATTTGTTGCATAAAATGTTTTAATTTCTATTGTAAAAAAAGTTTAACTATGTTACACTATAGAGGAATGATATAATGGAATTTAGATTATCTTTTTAAAAAATTTATTTATATGGAGATGATGTTTGTGTCAAGATGTGCCGGAATTTTAATGTCAATATCTTCACTACCATCACCTTATGGCTATGGTACTATCGGTAAGGCTGCCTATGATTTTGCAGATTTCCTAAAAGCAGCAGGTCAAAAGATTTGGCAGATTCTACCAGTAGGCCCTACAAGCTACGGTGATTCACCATATCAGGCTTTTTCTACTTATGCAGGAAATCCTTATATGATTGATATTGACCTACTAATCGAAGAGGGTCTTCTAACAAAAGAGAATGTAGAAGGTCTTCCTTGGGGCAATAACCCAGAAGAGGTTGACTATGCACAGATTTACGAAACCAAGTTTAAGGTTTTGCGTTGTGCATACAAAAACTTTAAGAAATCAACACCAGCCTACAAGGCATTTGTAAAAGAAAATGCTGACTGGATTGAAAACTATGCTCTTTATATGGCTGTTAAAAAGAACAACGATATGAAGGCATGGACAGAGTGGGAAGACGAGGATATTAAGCTTCGTAAGCCTGAGGCTATTGCTAAATATACTAAAGACCTAAAGCCAGAAATTGATTTCTGGAAGTTTGTACAGTATATTTTCTACAAGCAGTGGGCAGAATTCAGAGGCTATGTAAACAGCCTTGGTATTCAGATTATGGGTGATATGCCTATATATGTTGCTATGGATAGTGCTGATACATGGGCAAACTCTGAGGTATTCTGGCTAGACGAGGATAAGCAACCAGTATGTGTTGCAGGCTGTCCTCCTGATTATTTCTCAGCTACTGGCCAGCTATGGGGTAACCCACTATATAACTGGGATTATCTAAAAGAAACAGATTACAAGTGGTGGTTTGCACGTATTAAGAGTGCTGCTAACCTATTTGATATAGTAAGAATCGACCACTTCAGAGCGTTTGACTCTTACTATGCTATTCCATTCCCTGCTGAAAATGCTATCGGTGGCGAATGGCTAGAAGGCCCTGGCATTGAATTCTTCCACAAGATGAAGGAAGCTATCGGCGATTTCCCAATCGTTGCAGAGGACCTAGGACTATTAACACCTGGCGTTATTCAGTTGCTTGCAGATTCAGGCTACCCAGGTATGAAGGTACTGGAGTTTGCTTTTGATAGTGGCGAAGAAAACGATTACCTACCAAGCAAGTATACAGAAAACAGCGTAGTTTACAGTGGTACACACGACAACGACACAATTATGGGTTGGTTTGCTACTGCTAAGCCAGAGGATGTAAACTTTGCTAGAGAGTATTGTAACCTAACAGAGGAAGAGGGCTACAACTGGGGTATTATACGCACTGCTTACGAGAGTGTTAGTAAATATGCAATTATTCAAATGCAGGATATTCTTGGTCTTGGTACAGAGGCAAGAATGAACATTCCGTCTACACTTGGCGGTAACTGGGTTTGGAGAATAAAGCCAGAGGTTCTTACAGAAGAGCTTGCGGCAAGATTAAAAAATTTGGCTACAACATACGGTAGACTGGAGGAAAAAGACCAATGAGTGAAAAAAAGATGATGAGCAATCTGGTTCAGATTGCTAAAAGCGAGTATTGCAAAACCCTAGAGGAGCTTTCAGCTTCTGAGCTACACAACGTACTAGGTAAAGCAATGATGGCTGAAATCAGCGACAAATGGACAAAGGCTAAGGCTAACCACGCTAGCAAGCGTAGAGCTTACTATCTATCAGCAGAGTTCCTAATGGGTCGTATGATGTACAACAACCTTTTCTGCATGGGTATTCTTAACGAGGTTAAGGAGCTACTAGCTGCTAAGGGTATCGACATCAACTCTTTCGAGGAGATCGATGACGCTGCTCTAGGTAACGGTGGTCTAGGTCGTCTTGCAGCTTGCTTCCTAGATAGTGCTGCTACACAGGATGTACCACTAGATGGCTACGGTATCCGTTACAAGTACGGTCTATTTAAGCAGTTAATTCAGGACGGCAGACAGGTAGAGGTTGCTGACGATTGGCAGAGATTTGACGATCCATGGAGTATCCGTAGAGAAGAGGATACAGTTCTTGTAACATTCAAGGATCAGGTTGTAAAGGCTGTACCTTATGATATGGCTGTAATCGGCTACGGCACAAAGAACATCAACACACTACGTCTATGGCAGGCTGAGGCTGTTGAGGACTTCGACTTCCTAGCATTCAACAACTGCGACTATACAAAGTCTGTAGAGGCTAAGAACGCTGCAGAGAACATTTCAAAGGTTCTATATCCTAACGACAATGGTTACGAGGGTAAGGTTCTAAGACTAAAGCAGCAGTATTTCTTCAGCAGTGCTTCTCTACAGAACATTCTAAAGAGATATAAGGCTAAGTTTGGCAACGATTTCAGCAAGTTCTCAAGCGAATATGCTATTCAGCTAAACGATACACACCCAGTAATTGCTATTCCAGAGCTTATCAGACTTCTTGATGCAGAGGGTGTTGACTTCGAGACAGCATTTGACATTGCTCAGAAGACATTTAACTATACAAACCACACAGTTTTAGGCGAGGCTCTTGAGAAGTGGAATATCAACCTAATGAAGGACGTTATTCCTAACGTATACTGCTACATCGAGAGAATTCAGGAGTATATGGATCGTGACTTCGATCAGAAGAACATCTATGGCGATATGCGTTACAAGATGAGAATTATTGATAACGACATCGTTCATATGGCTAGACTTGCTATCTATGCTTCTACACACACAAACGGTGTTGCATGGCTACACACAGAAATCCTAAAGGACGACGTTCTAAAAGAGTGGTATCAGGTATATCCAGAGCGTTTCCAGAACAAGACAAACGGTATTACACAGCGTAGATGGCTAGGCCTATGTAACCCAGAGCTTTCTGAGTTCATCACAAAGAGAGTTGGCGAGGGCTGGCTAAGAGATCTAGATAAGCTAGATAAGCTAAACGATATGATCGACGACAAGGCTATCGAGGAGTTCAACGCTATTAAGGCTCTAAAGAAGCAGCAGCTATCTGACTTCATCCAGAAGCACGACAACGTATATATCGATCCAAGCTTTATCTTTGACGTACAGGTTAAGAGATTGCACGAGTACAAGAGACAGCTAATCAACGCTTTCTCAATCGTTGCTATTTACCAGAAGCTAAAGGCTGGCGAGCTACCTAACTGGAACCCAACAGCATTTATCTTTGGTGCGAAGGCTGCTCCTGGCTATGCAAGAGCTAAGGCTATCATCAAGTATATCAACGAGATCGCTAAGCTAGTAAACAACGATCCAGATACAAAGGATAAGCTACAGGTTGTATTCGTATCTAACTACAATGTTTCTTACGGCGAGAAGATCTTCCCAGCTGCTGATATTTCAGAGCAGATTTCAACAGCAGGTCTTGAGGCATCTGGTACAGGTAACATGAAGTTTATGCTAAACGGTGCTGTTACACTAGGTACTTATGACGGTGCTAACGTTGAGATTACACAGAAGGCTGGCGAAGAGAACGAGTATATCTTCGGTGCTAGAGTTGAGGATATTGACGATCTAAAGGCTAGAAACGCTTACTGCCCAAGAGCAATCTATGATTCTAACCCAATGATTAAGAAGGCTATCGACACTCTAGTTGATGGTACATTCTCAGACGGTGTTGATCATGAGGGTGAGGGTAGCTTTGTTGAGCTACACAGAGCACTTCTTGACGGTACACACTGGCATGCACCAGACCACTACTTCATCATGCTTGACCTACAGTCATATGTAGACAAGAAGATCGAGTGTAACCAGAATTACAGCGACAGAAAGAAGTTTGGTAAGCAGTGCCTAAAGAACGTAGCAAACGCTGGTCACTTCTCATCAGACAGAACAATCCTTCAGTATGCTAAGGAGCTATGGAAGCTAAAGTAATTTAGATTTATAGTTTTTTATAGATAATTTAACCCCACTGTATTAATAAATGCAGTGGGGTTTTTATAAAAATTTGTAAAGAATGATGCTTGACCTGACGGTCAAATGATGTTCGCTTTCAGCGAATGAGGTATTGCTTTTGGCAATATGATGTATTTTTCTTCGAAAAAAATTAAGGGTCGCTTTGCTCCGAAATTTTAATAGTAAATGAGTAAATCAACCTTATTTTATAGCAAATATTTTAAATGTAGTCTTATATTGATAACTAATTATAGAAAAGTAAATTTAAAAATATTCGATAGTTAATTGCAACTAAGAGGCAATGTAGGGTAGTGGCTTGCTCTTGCTAAAAGCTGGAGATATGCAATTTGTTCTGTTTTTAATTAGGGAGTATCTGAAAATAGAAAAATTACTGAATATTTCGCTAATACGAGGCAGGTTCGAGCGAAAAAACGGAGAAATACTGACGTATTTCGAGTATTTTTCGGGAAGAAATTGCCCGTATTAGTAGAAATAGACAGTTGTTTTGAGTTTTCAGATACGACCTAGATAATAGTATTAAATAAAGGGGTTTAGAATTTATGAAAAGTAAGATAGCTAAGATAATTTTTATATTATCCTTTATACCATATATACTTATAATACCTGCAATGATTTTTCAAAAGCATACTGTAAATGGCGTTGAGCTTCAGGGCTTAGAGCGATTAATAGCAGTGTTTGACTCATATTTTAGTGACTACATACGTATTACTCCGATTATTCCAGTGTGCTTAACCTTTCAGCTATGCTACATATTCAGAAAAAAGGGTAAGGTAATGCTTGGCTGTGCCTTTATTCCATATCTATTTTTATTATTAATAGGCTTACAATCTGCAATTTTTGGTGCTACCTTTGATGATGTAGTTTATTATGGCTTTAGAGGCTTTGAAATTGGATTAACTGAAGCATTTGTAAGATATATCATATTATATCCGATTTTGCCGGTGTGCTTTATTTTCCAAATAGTACTTATAGTAATAAAGCTCAGAAAAAGAAAAGTAAATTCAAAAACGAGCGTTTCAGAGTAAACGCTCGTTTTTGCTGTTTTTTTGACTTGTTTAGTAAATACTAAGCTTTATTAAAAAAGTGTTGGATTTTTAGTATTACAAGCTGTTTTATTTATCTGACTGTTCAATCAGCTCTCCGTCAATAGTCCACTCCTTGTAGCTGTTATCTTCATAGGATATTCTGATATAATCCTTACTTACATCTAAATCCGTAGTTATCCAATCACCTTTATGTAGATTTGATATATATTCAAAAACATATTCAGGAATCTTTTGGTTAGCATCAGCTTTACTCCAGATTACCTTACCTCTGAAAGAAAGCGAATTTAGCTCTTTTGCATATTCTTTTGGGATTTTAAATGTCCATATTTCATCACGAGAATCATATCTGTCTGAAATTATTGGCTTTTTAAAATCCAAAGTTTGTATGCCGTCTTTTTGTATGGTGTCCTCATACTCTCCTAATTCAAAAAGCATTTTTCCGTAGGTGTTTGCGTTAAATAACAGAAAAAATTCATATCCATCTTCACCTTCGTAGCCGTATATTCTGTGAATTTTAATTTCTTCATCAGGTATTTGTACAATAGGTATTTCTGTTAATCCAACTATAACAGAAACGACCAAAACACAGGATAAAACTATTGATGTTATCAATATGCTGATACGCTTAAGCCTTTGCTTATTTATCATTACTTTAAATTTGCTTTTGGTGCTATTTTCAGTGGAGTCAATCGGTAGCTCAACCAAAAGCTCTTCATACTCCTGTTTGCACGATTTACATTCATTTAAATGCTCCTCAATTGCCAGTTTTGTATTATCTCTTACTACTCCGTCGTGATATAACGGTAATAAATCACACACAATGTCACAATTTATTTCTCTGTTTTTATTATTACTCATAGTAACCACCCTTTCTAAGCTTATCTACAATTAATTTTCTTGCTCTGTGATATGTAACCCTTGCCCAGCTATCTGTTTTTCCAAAAAGCCTTGCAATATCAGCAAATGGCAATTGACCAAACACCCTTAAAGAAAACACCTCTTTATATGGTTCATCAAGAGAGTGCAATATAGTGTGTATATGCATACTCATATCCCTATCAATTAAGTTTTCTTCAATTAACTGCGAATTATCGTATTTTAAGGCGTTTTCGTTGTCGGGCATAGCCTCATGTTTGTATTTTTTACACCTGTTAAGCCACAGATTTTTCGCAATAGCACAAAGCCAGGTGTACAAACTGCTTTCACCAGCGTATTTATCAGAAGCCTTTAAGGCTTTCAAAAAAGCCTCTTGTGTTATGTCCTGTGCTTCACTTTCATTCTTGCATAGCGACAATACATAATGAAATACTGCTGTATATTCTGCACAAAGCACATCTTCTGTAATACCATTGTTGTTTTTTCCTTTAATCACAATTTCACCTGCCTTTTTTATCTGACACTTATTAGACAACCTAGAATTAAAAACGTTACAGCTTTTTTAAAAAAATTGACTTTTATTTATTTTAATATTATCATAAATACAATTAAACAGGCTAGTGGCTATTGAAATTGAGAGAAAAATTGTTATGATACCTAAAAGTTCAATATAGCCACAATAAAATTGAATAGAAGGGTGAAAGAATATGAATAAGCTAATAGATGACCTATATAAAAACCGTTTGCTAAACACTGACGAGAAAATTGAAAGGTTTGAAGAAGACCTGAATAAGCTGGCAGAGGAATTTGAAGAGGAATATATTGCTGATGTATGCAGAGTATTTGATGATAATACAAGAGAGCACGAAATGATGTTTGGACTGATACATTTAATAGAAGCATTTTCATCAGAAAGAGCATTTGAGCTTACTGTTTCAGGAGTTGCTGATATGACAGAGTCGGCTATTGAATGGGCGAAAATTATTATGTATAGAATCCTTAATCATTCTCCTTCAAGAATAAAGCTGAAGAAAGCAATTAGCGTTTCGGAGGATAAAACACAGCAGGTAATTACAGCTTTGTTGAATACTATAAAAGCAGAGGACTTTGATAGATTTAGTGAGGCTATTAACGAGATTTTATACTGATTGTATAAAATACATTTAGTATAGAACAAAATGATAACCAGTAATCAACACAGGTAAATTATCTAAAAAGGCAGAGCAATCGTGCTCTGCCTTTTAATTTTACCGTTCACCCCCAAAAAACTACCGATGACCTGTAAATTGCTGACAAATAAATTTAAGTGTGTATAATAATAATCACAGGAGGCGACAAGCTATGAAATTCAAATTATTCATTAACAAAGAAAAAGAAGAAGAAATTATAGCCACAGTTCATAAACGGACAAAGCTGATTGATGAGATAGAGACCCTTGTGCTGAATGAGGGTACAGCTAATGAAATTGTGGGCTATGACGAGGACGGAATAGTAATACTCAAGCTTGAAAGCATAGAGGCTTTTTACATTGAGAACAGCAAAACCTATGCAGTATGTACAGATAAAAAGCAGTACAGAATAAAAAGCCCACTATATGAGCTTGAGAAAATTTTACCTAGCAATTTTGAGAAGCTTAACAAATCAAACATTGCAAATATGAAGCATATTGTTCGCTTTAAAACATTACTTAACGGTGCTGTTGATGCCGAATTTAAAAGTGGCTTTACAGATTATATTTCACGCAGATGCTTTGCAGATTTAAAAAGGAGATATTTATTATGAAAAAGTTTTGGTTAGAATTTATTAAAAGAGGTGCTTTATTTTCTTGGATAGGTCCTACAATTGTTTGTATTGTATGGGCGTGCTTAAAGAGTACAGGTGCTGTAGAAATGCTGGATGTAAATACTGTTGTGCTTGGTGTTTTGTCGAGTATGCTAATGGCTTTTGTTGCAGCTGGTATTACAGCAATTCATCAGATGGAGCAAATCCCCAAGGGTATGGCTGCACTTATTCAGATGTCAGTTATTTATATTGATTACTTAGCCATTTATTTGATTAACGGCTGGATGCCTTTAAGTGCAGTAGGAATTTTTACAATCATCTTTGTTGCTTGCTTTGCTATTATCTGGGGTATTATATATCTTACTATTAGAAGCTCAGTTAAAAAGCTGAATTCAAAGCTTGGTAAGTAATATGATGTATTGAAGAATAGCAAATTTGGGTTTGCAGGGCTAACGCACAAACTACGATAGAGAAAAACGTAAAGTTTGGGTCCACCCTTTTTAAAGGGTGGTGGGTCAAGGGCAACGCCCTTGCAGGTTTTAAGGACGGAGTCCTTAACGCATAATCGTCTTTTTAAAATGCCGTTTTCAACGGCATTTTAGGAATTAACGAGAAGTTAAAGGGCTTCGCCCTTTAAAATCCCACGAGGGCTTTGCCCTCGACCCAAAAGCCTTTGAAAAGGCTTTACCCAAACTTCAAGTTTTGGTTTGTGCTAATCTGTAACTCCACTACAAACCCGAATTTATCTATCCCTTAATCAAAAATCAGCACAATGTTTCTTTATAGCTGAAAAATATGCAAAATGACGAATTATAGGTTAATTTGCACGATTAAAAGGTTTGAAATCAATATAAATTTTTGCTAATCTATTGAAATTTGCTTTTAGCATTGGTATTATATAATTGTACAGAAATGTAATTGATAAAACACCAGAAAGGGGTTTTAAATTATGGATTTTATACTAGATGAAAAACAGCATTTACAGGCTTTTGCACAGGGTAAAAGCTTTAATTCTTATGAATATTTAGGTGCACATAAGGTAGATGACGGTAATTGTTATGTTTTTAGAGTATGGGCACCAAATGCAATTACAGTTTCAGTAGTTGGTAGCTTTAATAATTGGGACGAAAACGCTAACCATATGTCAAGAATAGGTAATGGTGATGTATGGGAATGCTACATAAACGGTGTAAGTGAATACGATACATATAAATATTGCATAGAGGCTATTAATTTCGAGAGACTATATAAGTCAGATCCATATGGCTTTCATTTTGAAACAAGACCAAATAACGCAACAGTTATATATGATGTAAACAGCTATAAATGGAATGATGAGCAATGGATTGAAAGCAGAGCTACTAGAAATCCTAAAAGCTCACCTATGAATATTTACGAGCTTCACGCTGGCTCATGGAGAAAATATTTAGATGGTAATTTTTATAATTATAAGGAGCTTGCTAATCAGCTTGTACCATATGTAAAGGAAATGGGCTATACACATATTGGGCTTATGCCTATTATGGAATACCCTTATGATGGCTCATGGGGTTATCAGACAACAGGCTATTTTGCACCAACATCACGCTATGGTGAACCACTAGATTTTATGTACCTGATTGATAAGTGTCATCAGAATGGTATAGGTGTAATTTTAGATTGGTCAATTTCGCAATTTCCTAAGGATGAATATTCTCTTGCAAAGTTTGATGGTACCTGTTGCTACGAATATAACGATCCATTAAAGGCTAACAGAGAAGAAAAGAATACATTGGTATTTGATTATTCTCGCTATGAGGTTATAAGCTTTTTAAATTCAAGTGCAGTATTCTGGGCTGAAAAATATCATATAGACGGCTTAAGGCTTGATAATGTGGCAGCTATGCTGTATTTAGACTATAACAAGGCTGGTAAGGAATCAGCTAAAAACCAGTTTGGTGGTAAAGAGAATTTAGAGGCTGTTTCGTTTATACAAAAGCTTAATATAGGTATACACGAGCGTTTTCCTAATATTATGACATTTGCTGAGGAGTCAACTGCGTGGCCTATGATTTCTAAGCCAGCAGAGCAGGGTGGACTTGGCTTTGACTTTAAGTGGAATATGGGCTGGATGAATGATATGCTTCACTATATGTCGCTTGACCCATTCTATCGTCCATTTAACCATACAAATATGATTTTTTCATTCTTCTATGCATTTGCAGAAAGCTTTGTTTTGCCTATATCTCACGATGTTGTTGTATATGGAAAGAAATCATTGCTTAGCAAAATGCCAGGTGATTTTGATAGCAGATTTGATCAGGTAAGAGTATTTATGGCTTATATGATGATGCACCCTGGTAAAAAGCTTACATTTATGGGTGCAGAAATAGGACAAATGGAGGAATGGAATACAGACTCTGAGCTTTCATGGGAGGTGTTGGAGCTTCCTAAAAATAGTCAGCTCCAGTACTTTATAAAATGTTTGAATAAATTTTATGTTGATAATCCACCTATGTACGAGATTGAAGAGTCGTGGGACGGCTTCCGTTGGATTCACCACGATGATTTTACTCAATGTGTACTTGCATTCAGAAGATTAGACACACACGGTAATGGTATTATTACTGTATGTAACTTCTTACCGATAAAAAGAGAGGATTATCATATTGGTGTTCCTCATAAAGGAATTTACGAAGAGGTGTTTAATACAGATAACAAGGAATTTGGTGGCGAAGGCATTAGCAATGGTCAAAATATTTCATCTGTTGATGTGCCTATGCATGGCTATGACCAAAGCTTAGAGCTTACAATTCCACCACTTTCTGTTATGTATTTTAAATGCAAAGAGCGTGTTGGTGAATATAAGGGTGTTAATGTGGCTCGTGAAGACGAGGAAACAATAGAAGAATTTATGGAGCTAAGAGGTAAGCTTGCAGTTGCTTTAGACGGAATTGAAAAAACTGATAATAAAAAACGTGATAAAGTAAAGGAAGAAAAGCCTACACCACAGCCAATGGAAGAAGCTCCTGCCAATACAATAAAACGTATTAAACAGGACGATGTTAAAGAGGTAGCACACAAGGTTGCAGAGCAGTTAAAAAGCAGTTCATCGGTTGTAGCTGTTAAGTCTGCTAAGGTAACAGAATAGTAAAGGCTTAAAAATATAATTAGGTTTAATATTCTTTTTAAGAGTATATATAAAGATATAATATTAACTATTTACTGTTTGTAAGAATACAGGTATATATAATGTAAGGAGGAAATTTAATAATGTATCCAAAGCAAACTACAGTGGCAATGATACTTGCCGGAGGACAGGGTAGCAGATTGGGCGTATTAACAAGAAAGCTTGCTAAGCCAGCTGTGCCATATGGTGGTAAGTATAGAATTATAGACTTTCCATTGTCTAACTGTGTAAATTCAGGTATAGAGGCAGTGGGTGTATTAACACAGTATCAACCTCTTGTGCTTAATGAATATATCGGTAACGGTCAGCCTTGGGATTTAGATGGTATTTATGATGGTGTAACCTGCCTAAGTCCTTATCAGCAAATGGACGGTGCACACTGGTATTCTGGTACAGCTAATGCTATTTACAGAAATATTAATTTTATCGAAAGATATGACCCTGAATATGTGGTAGTGCTTTCTGGTGACCATATCTATAAAATGGATTACGCAAAGATGATTTCTGCACATAAGAAAAACAAAGCAGCCTGCACTATTGCTGTAATTGATGTACCTCTTGAGGAGGCTTCAAGATTTGGTATTCTTAATACAAATCCAGACGGATCAATCTATGAGTTTGAAGAAAAGCCAAAGAACCCAAAAAGCACAAATGCTTCAATGGGTATATATGTATTTAGCTGGAGCAAGCTTAGAAAATATCTTGAGGATGACGAAGCAAACCCAGATTCCAGCAACGACTTTGGTAAGGATGTACTTCCTGCAATGCTTGAAGCTGGAGAGAGAATGTTTGCTTATCAGTTTGAGGGCTACTGGAAGGACGTAGGAACAATAGACAGTCTTTGGGAAGCTAATATGGACTTGATTGACCCTAAGACAAAGCTTGACTTAAGTGGAGAAACAGAGAAAATTTATTCAAGAAATCCATCAATGCCTCCACAGTACATAGGAGAAAACGCAAAAATTCAAAATTCACTTGTTTCAGATGGCTGTGATGTAGATGGTACTATAGAATTTTCTGTGCTTTTCCCAGGTGTTTCAATAGGCACAGGTGCAACTGTTACAGCATCTATACTTATGCCTGGTGCAGTTGTTGAGGACGGTGCAGTTGTTGAATATGCTATTGTTTCTGAAAATGCAGTAATTAAAAGGAATGCTCATGTAGGAAATAAAAGAGAAAGTGTAAATGGTGACGACGATTGGGGTATAGCTGTAATTGGTGACGGAATTACAATAGGTGAAAACTGTGTTGTAAAGCCAAATACTATGATAGATGCCGATGTTCTGGAGGTAGAGTAATATGAGAAATAACGATGTACTTGGTATTATTTTTGGTAATTCTAACGCAAGTGATATGCAGGAATTAACATCTCACCGTGCAATGGCTTCTGTACCTTTTGGTGGTAAATACCGTTTAGTTGACTTTAATCTTTCAAATATGACAAACAGTGGTATTACAAATATTGGAATTATAGTAAACAAAAACTTCTTTTCACTTATGGATCACGTAGGCTCAGGTAAAAGCTGGGATTTATCAAGAAAAAATGGTGGTGTTCATTTGCTACCTCCATTTATTCAGACAGGAGAAATTTTAGGTGATTCAGTAGTAGAAAGCCTGTATTCTGTAAGAAGATTTTTAAGAGATGTTTCTGAGGAATATGTATTGCTTACTGAGTGTGGCTTTGTTGCTAATATTGATTACAGCAAGATGATTCAAGCTCATATCGAAAACAAGGCTGACTTTACAATTATGTATGTAAATGGCTTGAATAGCAAAAGCAGAGAAAATGCTGTAACCTTTACAACAGGTACAGATGAAAGAATAGAGGAGTTTATGGTTGAGCCTTCTGCAAAGCCAGAAAGCAATGTTGCAGTAGGTGCTATACTTACAAACCGTAAGCTTTTGCTTGAGCTTGTACAGGATTGTATCAGTAAGAATCAGCTTAATTATGTACGTCATATTTTCCAGACAGACGTAAGAAAATATAGATTTTATGGCTATAAGTTTGAAGGCTACTACTCATTAATAGGCTCAGTTAACGAGTACTTTAACGCAAATATGGATTTGCTTAAGAGAGAGAACAGACAGGAGCTTTTCAACAGTAAATGTCCTATTTTTACAAAGGTACGTGACGATATGCCAAGCAGATACGGACTTGACTCATCTGTTAAAAATTCACTTATTGCACAGGGCTGTATTATTGAGGGTGAGGTTGAAAACAGTATTATCGCCAAGGGTGTACGTATAGGCAAGGGTACAAAGGTAAGCAACTGTATAATTATGCAGGATACAAAGATTGGTACAGGTGCAACACTAAATTATGTTATCAGCGATAAGGATGTAGTTATTAAAGACGGAAGATCACTTTGTGGATATGATTCTTTCCCTATTTACATTCCAAGCGAAAAGGTGCTATAATAATAAAAGTGTATCATAATTTGATTACTGATATATAAATACGGAGGTAAATATATAATGAAAATTCTTTATTGTACAAGCGAAGCTAACCCATATGCTGGTTCAGGTGGATTAGCTGATGTTGCAGCATCTTTACCAAAGGCTTTGCGTCAGCGTGGTATAGATTGCCGAGTTGTAATGCCACTTTACGGAGATATTCCTCAATACCTAAGAGACGGTATGCACTACATAAACAGCTTTACTGTTCCTACAGCGTGGAGACAGCAGTATTGTGCTCTTTTCTGGGCTGAGTATGACGGTGTTATATTCTATTTTGTCGAAAACGAGTATTACTTTAAAAGAGATGGCTTGTATGGCTTTTATGATGATGCAGAGCGTTTCTCTTATTTTTCAAGAGCTATTCTTGAAATGCTACCATATATAGACTTCCACCCAGATCTAATTCACACTAACGACTGGCAGACATCATTGGTGTCAACCTATTACTACTTCTTCTATTCAAAGAATCCTTGGTATAGTAACATTAAAAGTCTATATACTATCCACAATATACAGTATCAGGGTAAGTATGGCTGGGAGGTTAATACTGAATGTGTAGGTATTCCAGCTGACAGCTCAAAGATACTTGAGGTAGACGGTAAGCTTAATATGACTAAGGGTGCTATCGAAACCTCTACAAGAGTTTCAACAGTAAGCCCATCATATGCAGGCGAAATTCTTGATCCTTGGTTCTCTCACGGATTAGACAAGGTTTTAAGAGAAAAATCATACAAGCTATGTGGTATTCTTAACGGAATTGATAACGATAGCTACAACCCTGCAACAGATTTCCATATGTATGCAAATTACACACCAGAATATCCACAGGGTAAAGAGGAGTGTAAGCGTAAGCTACAGGAGAGATTAGGTCTTCCTCAAAGAGGAGATATTCCTATGATTGCTATGGTTTCTCGTTTGGTTAGCCATAAGGGTCTTGACCTTGTTCGTGGTGCTATTGAGGATATACTTAATAAGAACGATGTTCAGTTTGTTGTTCTTGGTTCAGGCGATAAGGAATATGAGGACTACTTCCGTTCACTTCATAACAGATACCCTGGTAAGGTTTGCTTCTGCCCTGGCTTTGTACCAGAGCTAGCACGTAAGATTTATGCAGGCTCAGATATATTCCTGATGCCTTCAAAGAGCGAGCCTTGTGGACTTTCTCAGATGATAGCATTAAGATATGGTAGTATTCCAGTAGTAAGAGAGGTTGGTGGACTTAGAGATTCTATCCACGACAGTCAGGACGGTTTCGGAAATGGCTTTACCTTCAAAAACTACGATTCAAATGATATGCACCATGCTCTTACAAGAGCTATCAATGGCTATTGGAATCGTGACGGCTGGAAAACACTTGTATACAGAGCAATGACAAGTGACAATTCATGGAGCCGTTCAGCAAACGACTATATCAATGTATATAGAGATACTATTGATAACTGGAGATAAATGGTTTTTTAATCCCCACCGAGCCTTTCGGTGGGGATTTTAGTATTTATGCTTGTTATAGTAGTTAAGAGATAAATTTGGGTTTATCGGGGAGTTACGGATTAGCACAAACCAAAACTTGAAGTTTGGGTAAAGCCTTTTCAAAGGCTTTTGGGTCATGCAACCAATTTGCGAAGCAAATTGATGGCCACAATCAATCCCGTAGGGATTGGTTGTATTA
>JAXJTP010000046.1:0-20544 GCA_036309525.1 Acutalibacteraceae bacterium
CCATTAACTTCCCGTTAATTCCTAAAATGCCGTTAAAAACGGCATTTTAAAAGACGATTATGCGTTTAGGGCTTCGCCCTAAAAACCCACAAGGACTCCGTCCTTGACCTGCCAGCCTTTGAAAAGGCTGGACCCAAACTTTAGGTTTTGGTTTGTGTTAATCTGTAACTCCCCGACAAACCCAAATTCAAACAAAACTATATGAAAGGTAAGATATAATGGATAAATTCAGATATGGACACCCTACCGAGGTGCTTTCTCCTTGTGGAGAGGAAGAAAGCCTAGATTCAGCATTGAAATTTGGTGCAGATGCAGTATACCTTGCAGGAAAAGAATTCGGTATGCGTACTGCTTCTAAAAATTTTGATTACGATCAGATAAAAAAATCAGTAGAAAAGGCACACGCAGTAGGTGCAAAGCTATATGTAACCTGCAATACTGTACCTTGTAATAACGAGATTGCACGCCTGCCACAGCACTTTGAGATACTTAATTCAGCTGGTGTAGACGCTGTTATTGTAGCTGATATAGGTGTTATGGAGCTTGCAAAAAAGTATGCACCAAATGCAGATGTTCATATGTCTACACAAACAGGTATTATGAATTACCATACTGCAAACACACTTTATAATATGGGTGCGTCAAGAGTTGTGCTTGCACGAGAGCTTTCATTTGAGGATATTGCAGAAATTCGTGCAAAGGTGCCTAAGGAATTAGAAATAGAATGCTTTGTACAGGGTGCTATGTGTGTTTCGTTCAGTGGCAGATGTCTTATTTCTGCTTATATGACAGGCAGAGACGCAAACCGTGGCGATTGTGCTCAGCCTTGCAGATGGAAATATCATTTATATGAGCAAAACAGAGAGGGACAGTATTTCCCTATTGAGGAGGATAAAGACGGAACCTTCCTTTATAATTCAAGGGATATGTGTATGATAGATTATATTCCACAGCTTATAGAAAGTGGTATAACAAGCCTTAAAATAGAGGGCAGAGCAAAGTCAGCCTATTATACAGCAGTTACTACCTATGCCTACAGAAACGCTGTTGACCAGTATTATAAGCTAGGTAAGGATTACAAGCTACCTGCCTGGATAAAGGACGAAATGAATAAAATAAGTCACCGAGAGTACAGCACAGGCTTCTTTTTGGGTAACGAGCCTGGACAGGTTCATTCGAATGGTGGCTATATAAGAGAGTATGACGTTGTTGCAATGTGTGACGATTATAAAGATGGCACAGCTTTTTTAACACAGAAAAATAAATTTTTGGTTGGCGATGTGCTTGATGTGCTTCCTCCAGTGGGTGAATCGTTTACAATTAAGGTTGATACAATATATAATCATTTAGGCGAAAGCGTCGAGTCAGCTCCACACCCTATGGAAAAGCTGACTGTACCTTGTGAAAAGAAAATTCCAGCAGGCTCTTTTATAAGAAAGAAGAGGTAAATATATAAATGTGAAGAAATCACAGGCTTGAATTCTATTCTTATGAATTCAAGCCTGTGATTTTATTTTGCGTTATAGTGTTTTCAACAAAAAATACACACAGTAGCGTGAATTATTTACTACGAAAGCAGGTTACACAAATTATAATTTCTAAAATTTAACAAATAGCATATGTATTAATTTGCAATAATATGTTAAAATTTTAATTAAGCGAGGAAGAACACTCCGATTATTGTGCGAGAATGATTTGTGTGAATTTGCTCCTCGTTAAAGAATAAATATTTTTGTTTTAAAGGAGAAATGCAAAAAATGACAAAGGCAATCACAAAAAACAGCAAAAAGGGCTTTACGCTAGTTGAGCTGGTAATTGTTATAGCTATTTTAGCTATATTGGCAGCTATTGCTATTCCGGTAGTAAGCTCAATAATCAACACAGCTTCAAAGAATGGTGCACTTTCAAATGCACAAACAATCGAGGCAGCTATTAAAAAGTGTCAGGCTGACATAGCTACTAGAAATGATGAGGTTTACGATGGAAGTTCAACATATGTAAAAACTGATGGCTCAAAAGGTATACTTCCAAAGGCTTCAACAAATAGTACAAAGCCTATAGTTGTAGAGGATGTTGCAGGTGCTAATTCTATCAACAGTGCTTTCGAGTTTGTAACATATAATAGTAAGGAGTATATACCAATATGGGATATGATGAATGACAGATGTGTATTCATAGAACCTCTAACCAATACAGAGCTCGAGTCAGGTAAGCCATATCCAGTATCTGTTGCATATTGTGTACCACTTTCTAACGTAGTATCTGGTGTACTAAGAATTTCAAATGCAGATATTTCTAAGCTATAATTGTACAGCTATATATAGTTGATGTTAATTTAACTAAGCTGGTTGCAACACAATATATAGAAAAGCTGACAGGCTCTTATATAAAAAATTGTAATAAGCTTTTATATAAGAAAAAGGAGATAAATTGCATATAAAAACCTATTGAATAGATAAAATGTATATAAAAGAGATAAATGGCAATTCGGTTATTTGAATTGTCGTTTATTGCTTTTATGGTGTTTTTGAACAAAAAAATAACAAATCATTACATTTTTTATTTACTATGAAAGCAATTTGTACAAAGGTTTATTTCTAAATTTTAACAAATAGTGTATTTATTATTTTAAAATAATGTGTTATAATTCTAACTGTAATGAGGGACATCATTCAAATTGTGCGGGAAAGGTTTGATTGGTGCGTGGCTTCGCCCCCTCAATAACGAATTAATATTTTTTATTTTAAAGGAGAATGTGAAAATGACAAAGGCAATCACAAAGAACAGTAAAAAAGGTTTTACACTAGTTGAATTGGTAATCGTTATAGCTATCCTAGCTATCCTAGCTGCTATCGCTATTCCAGTTGTAAACTCAATCATCAACACAGCTTCAAGAAACGGTGCTCTTTCAGACGCTCAGACAATCGAGCTAGCTATCAAAGAGTGTCAGGCTGACATCGCTGCTAGAAACGACGAGGTTTATAACGGTACATCAACATATATAAAGGCTGATGGCTCACAGGGTACACTTCCAAAGGCTTCAAAGAACAGCTCAGCTCACATCACAGTAGTAGATGTTGCTGGTGCTAAGTCAATCAACAACGCTTTCGGTACAGTTACATACAATGGTGCAGACTTCGCTCCTTTCTGGGATAAAGAGGCTGACAAGTGCGTATACCTATGTACAGTTCCAGATGCAAATGGTAAGGTAGCTTCAAACGCAGAGCTAGGCGCTGATACACTAACTGCAGCATATCCAAACGCTGCTACTCAGTGTGTACAGATCGGTGGCGACGATGCAACAACTGGTGTTGCTACTCCACTTTCTGTAAACGTTGATACACTATAATAAAACCTATAAATTAAAATAGCTTTTATTAACGATGTGTGGGGTTCAATTTGAATGAACAGTAAAAAAGGTTTTACCTTAATTGAATTGGTAGTTGTAATTGCTATACTAGCTATCTTAGCAGCTATTGCAATTCCTGTTGTAAGCAATATTGTCAACACAGCATCACTTAATGCAACCTACTCCGATGCGAGAGCCATTGAAAGATGTATAAACTCAGCCAGAGCTGATATAGCTTGTAAAAATAGAGAAACCTATGGAATGGCTGCTGTATATGGTACAATATCAATTGCTCATGTTGTTAGAGAGAATAATTTGCAGGAGGCTTGTGAAAAAGCAACCTACAATAGAAGAGAAATTATTCCAGTATGGGATAAGGATGACGGTTCGGTAGTTGTAGTTTACGCTGATGATTATACAGAGATTCAGACTGGAGCTCTTGTAGCTAATCGCATAATGATTAATGAATCAGAGACTACATTAATTAAAGACCTACCAGCTGCATAATGATGAAATTTTCCGTAATTAAAAAATAAGTAAGGCTCGCATTTTGCGAGCCTTACGCATTTTATAAATACAATTCGCAATTTAACATAATATAATATGAATTCTATTTAGTTGGTTTTCGTGCTTTTAAACAAAATGTAAATAAATTGTGATAAAATTTATTTATGCTAAGAGCATTTTATACAAAGTGGTATTTCTAAATTTTAGCAATTAGTGTATTTATTATTTAAAAACTATATGATATAATATTAGATGAGATAAAGGTTATTGTTTGGAGTGCGAGAGATTAAATTAAGTGTTTTTTACATCTCGATAACGAATTAATAATTTTATTCTTAAAGGAGAATGTGAAAGTGACAAAGGCAATCACAAAGAATAGTAAAAAAGGCTTTACGTTAGTTGAGTTAGTGATTGTTATAGCTGTTTTAGCTATTCTGGCAGCTATTGCTATTCCAGTAGTAAACTCAATTGTTAATGCAGCTTCAAGGAACGCTGCTCTTACAAACGCAAGTACAATTGAGTTAGCAGTTAAAGAGTGTCAATCTCATATCGCTACAAGAAATGGCGAGGTTTACCCAGAGATTACTACGGGTAAGTATAATCAGCTTACTATAAACGATGTTGCTGAAGCAAAGGCTATTAAAGAAGCCTTTGAAATGGTAACATATAATAGTGAGCCATATCTGCCATATTGGGATAAGATGAATGACAAGTGTGTATTTTTAACCAGTTCAGATCCTACTAAGGGTAAAGAGCTGATGACAGGAGAGCCGTATCCGGTTGATGCAAAATATATGGTGGCACTTATTGCAAAATCACCTTCTGGTGAATATGTGGTTGCAACGGATACTGCAAAAATCAATAGACTATAATTGATAGTTTTTACGGATTACATAATGGCACTGGAAAATGTGTAGCTAAAGTAAAATAAAAAAGGCTTTACATTAACTAGGCTTAGTCATTATTAATCTATCTTGAGCGAAATGTAGCTTTACTTGATATTTTCTGTAAAATAAAATAAATAAGGCTCGCACTTTGCGAGCCTTACGCATTTTATAAATATGTTTGCAATTCAGTGTAATATATGATATAATATAATGTTTCGCATTTCGCGATTTGCTTTTACTAATTTCGGATATAATAAGGTATGTTTGCCACAATATATTAGTGGCTGATAATATTTTAATTATACAATAAATAATGGGTGGTGTTTACTTTTGAAAACAGTAATTGTTCAGGTAACTAAGGACTATTTATGTCTTACCTGTTGTGAGCCTATTTTGCAAAATAAAGAGCAAAAGAAGGAAGCAACAGCCGATCTGTCCTATCGCTTTACTTCTCCATATATAAAGCCTCTTGTTAAGGAATATATGGACGGCAAAAGTACTCTTTGGGAGAATCCGAAGGCATTTGCTACAATGGTACACGATGGACTAAGAGAAATGAAAAGACCAGAGGTAAAAGAGGTTTTAATTCTGGTAGAGGAATTCGACCTTGTTTCAGCTGAATTCCAGCACGCAAGATGTAAAAAGAAAATTCTTAATAGCATTGCAATAAACAATCTTAAAGAGGTTTTACAGGACGAGGCAAAGGATTTTTCTATCATCACTACAACCTACGGTACACCTGCTAAAGAAGTACCGGAGCTTACATCAAAAACCTTTGGTATTCCAAAGGGTCTTTCAACCGAGCTTACAAAGAGATTTTCAGAGATGGGTCTTACATTGTTAAAGATTACACCTGCTGATATTCCAATGCTAAAGGTAGCAAGAGAGGTTGTATATAGCTACAATAAAACAGTATGCTATATCTCTATCGACTACGCAGCATTAAGAGTTGTAATTGTAAGAGATTCATTACCTCTTTATTCTCACACATTTGTTTCACCAATGATTGAAGCTATTGATATAGTTGCTCAGGATAGACAGCTTTCTATAACAGAGGCACTTGACTATATCAAGCAGTATGGTCTTACATCTGATTATGCGTATAACACACCTGGTGCTATGCGTAGAATTGAAGAGCTAAGAGCAGACCTGATAGCAGACGTTGTACATAATATTAACCTTGTATCAATGAGCTTGGGCTTAACAATTGATCAGGCTGTACTTAGTGACTACGTTGGTTTCTTCCCAAGAGTAGCAGGCAGCTTTAAAATGATCGGCGTTAGCAAGGAAGTTGATGTAATTACTGACCAGTTCAATACAAAAATGGCATTGCCAGAGCTTGATATAGATGCACGTGATAACGGCTTTAAAACAGGTAGCTATATCTTGTTTAATAACCTGATGAACTGTGGCGATAAATACAAGAACAACCTTATGGTTGGTCTACAGCCATTAAAAGAAAAATCTCTTAATATAGGTAAAACAGCAACTATTATATTTGCAATTGTTGCTGGTGCAGGTATGCTTGTAGGTGGTGGATATTATGCATTCCTTAATATTCAGGCAAAGATAGACGAAGATACACTTAAAGAAGATAAATATGTTAAGGCTGCTGATTTACGTGCAAGACAGAAAAAGGCTAAGCAGGATTTAGAGGATTTGATAGCAGACCAGAATAGGCTTCCTCAGTGTCCTCTATCTATGGCTGAAACACTTAACCAGTCTAAAAAGCAGGTTACAGAATTTGAGGGCGTTTCAGACATCAAGGATTACAGCCTATCATATAATGCCAATAGTGCAAACGGTGAGCCAACAATTACTACACCAGCGTCAGGTGTAATAGATAGCTTTGATAGTCTGATTACTCTAAAGGATAAGCTTATAGCTAATAACTTCTTTAAGGTAGCTAATAACTTTAGCTTAACCGAGGAGCAAGGAAAAGCTGGTGCATTTAATTTCACACTTGCACTTACAAACGTTGTTGATACTAAGGAAGAGCTAGAAAAATATGCGGTGGCAACAGGTAGTACTGCTATGACAGCTCCATCATCATCAGAAACAACAGCTGAGGATGCAAAATAATAGGGGGATAGAAAATGAATAATCAATTTGATCCAAAGAAAATTCCAAAGTTTATATATCTTCTTATAGGAACAATTATTGCAATTGTACTGTTTGTTATATTTGTTCTTACTCCTCTTATCCAGAATTCAGGAGCTATGAAGCAGAAGCACATAACAACTCAACAGCTAATAAGAGATTATGACAGTGCTCTTGAGACTCAGGAGCAAATTGAGGCAGAGATAAAGAAAAACCAGAATGATTGCAAAACTAAAGAAGAAGAGATTTTTGTTAATTTAGATAAATCTTCAAAGCTGATAGAAGCATATTGTTCAAAAAATAATATTAAACTAAAAACCTATACAATTGCTGATCCAAAGGAGGATCAGATGGGTAGAGTTTCTACTGGTGGCTACCCTGTTTATACAGTAAATATTTCAATAAGCTACGTAGATACATATGAAAAAACTATGAGCTTGTTAAAGTATCTTGAGAATCCAGAAAATGGTTGCTTCTACATTAATAGCTGTACTCTATCACAGCAGGCAGAGCATAAGAATGATACCTATGAGACATCAATTGCTCTTGAGCTTTACTACTATGATAGAACAATTGCAATAGAGCCTCCAACACAGGCAACAGAGGCTACAAAAAAATAATTTAACGGTATGAGTAACTTTATTATTGATTTAACTACATTTAATGTTATAATGACATTAGGAACAGCATTACTTGGAATTTTGTTTTTTGTTCTTGCAGTTTTTACATTGAATAAGGTTCCTGCAAAATGGTTGTGTGATTATGATGAAACACCATCAGAAGAAATGCTGAGTGGAAAAAGATTTAAAGGTTCTCTTTTATACACAATAGGTTGTACAATGTCGGCACTTGCCTTTTCTACTATATATTTAGTATACGGTGCTACATTGTACACACCTGTACTAATGGGACTTACATTTTTATTAACAGCAATTATTCTATCAGACGGCAAGTATTTTATTATACCAGACCAGTTTGTGGTAATCTCTGCAGTATTGTCACTGATATTTGCTTATTACGATCTTTTTAATAAGCAGTATGTTATCAAAAACTGGTGGTCGCCAATTGTTGGTGGAGTAGGTGTTGCATTATTAATAATTATTGTTAATCTTCTAACAGTGCTGATTGCAAAAAAAGATGGAATGGGCTTTGGCGATGTAAAGCTATTTGCAGCTATAGGCATAGCTACGGGCTTTCCTGATATTTGCATAGCATTATTAATTGCAGTATTATTAGCATTCCTGATAATTTTATTTACAGCTATTGTTAATAAAATTAGGAATAAGGAGACAGAGAATTATATTCCCTTCGGGCCTTCAATATGTGTAGGTGTATACCTTACAGTGGTATTACAACAGCCTATATCATACTTAATTGATTTATATTTTACTTTGTTTTAAATAAAGGGAGTACTCAATATGAAAAATTCTATTTTTAATATTCAGAATGATCTTGTTGCAAAAAATCTTGTTCCCTTAAAAGAGATCAAGAGAATACAACAAAAGTATCAGGATGATGATACAAAAACTCTTGAAGATATCCTTATGGAAGAAAATCTTGTAAGTGAGTGGGATATTTACGCAACATTAGCAGAGCGTATTAAACAAGAGATTGTAGATTTAACTGTAACCAAGATACCTGAAGAGATGCACCATATTCTTCCTCAGTCAATGGTAGAGGAGTATGGCATAGTACCTATTTCAGAGGAAAACGGAAGACTTGTATTCGCAACCTCTAATCCACTTGACTACCGTATTGCAAATATGGTTAGCAAGTATGCGAAGAAAAGAGTAAGAATGGTTGTAGCCACACCTACTCATATAAAACAGCAACAGGAAAAAATGTACAATTCTGACCAGCAGGCAAAGATGTTTGACGAGGCTCAGGAGTACATTATGTCTCAGATGTCAGCAGACGAAAACTCTAAGGAAGAGGTAGAGGATATTGAAGATCAGCCTATTATCAAGCTGGTTAACAAAATGTTTGAAGACGCTGTTGCAATGAGAGTATCTGATATTCATATTGAGCCACAGGAAGAGGAAATGAGAATTCGTTTCCGAATTGATGGTAAGCTTACAGAATATATGCGAGTAACAAAACAGCTTGCACCATCAATCATAAGCCGAATAAAGTTTATTTCGGGAATGAACATTGCAGAAAAGAGAATACCTCAGGACGGTAGATTGCATTATAATGTTAATAAAACAAAAATCGACATGCGTGTATCTGACCTTCCTGGTGTATTCGGTGAAAAAATAGTTATCCGAATTACCACAGCACTTGGTATTAAGCTTGAGATAGATAGTATAGGCTTTTTGCCAGAAAATAAAGCAACCTTTGAAACACTATTGCACGCAAACAGAGGTATTATTCTTCTATCTGGTGCGACAGGTTCAGGTAAATCTACAACACTTTATACAGGTCTTTCACAGCTTAATAACGATGAAACAAATATCATCACAGTTGAAAACCCAGTAGAAATGGTAATTCCTGGTATTACACAGGTAAACATCAACGAAAAGGCAGGCTTAACCTTTGCCAGCGTTCTACGTTCTATTCTGAGACAGGACCCTGATATCATAATGGTCGGTGAGATTCGAGATAAAGAAACAGCTGAAATTGCTGCTTCTGCTGCTATTACTGGTCACTTGGTATTGTCAACAATCCATACCTATAACGCAGCCAGCTCGGTTGTAAGACTTATAGATATGGGCGTAGAAAAGTTCATGGTATCTTCATCATTGCTTGGTGTTATAGCACAGAAGCTGGTACGTAAGCTTTGTCCATATTGCAGAGAGGCATATAAGGCAACAGAAAGTGAGCTTGGTATGCTAGGTTTACCTATTGATTCAGACATAACTATATATAGAGCTAAAAAGGGTGGTTGTGAACGCTGTAACCATGCTGGTAACAAGGGTAGAACAGCAGTACACGAGATAATGGTAGTTGATAATCATATCAAGCATGCTATTCATGAAAATAAAACCACCGAACAAATCAACCAAATTGCAATTGAATCTGGTATGATTTCGATGAAGGAGAACCTGATAAGACTGCTTAGAGAGGGTATTATTTCGTTTGAAACATATTACGATACAGTTGCTGAGGTATATCAAGATAATTAATTTTAAAGAGAGGATGGTGTTACAATTTGGATTTTGAAGAGATGGTCCGATTTGCAGTAGCGAATAATGCATCTGATATTCATCTGGCAAGTAATAATGTTCCTGCGTACCGTGTAAACGGTGTTGTAAATTATTACGAGGGTATGCCAGTGCTAGATGATGATACTGTAATAGGTTACATTGCACAGGTGTTGCCACCTGATGGTTTGTCTGACTTTTTGGCAACAGGTGACTATGACTGTTCATATTACCTAGAGGGTTGTGCTCGTTTCAGAGTTAATACCTTTAGGCAAAGACATGGCTCATCACTTGTAATGCGTATTATCAAAGAGAAGCCTCCTGAAATGGCAAGCTTGAATTTGCCTGAGTCATTGGGTAAAATTCTGTTGATGCAGGAAGGATTGGTACTGGTAACAGGACCAACAGGTAGTGGTAAGTCAACAACTCTTGCTGCTATTATCAACGAAATTAATAAAATTAAGAACCAGCACATTATTACTCTGGAAGATCCTGTTGAGTATATGCATACACCAAATAAATGCATTATCAACCAGAGAGAAATGGGCGAAGATAGTGAAAGCTATTCTTCAGCACTAAAGTCTGCTTTGCGTGAAGACCCAGATATAATTCTAATGGGTGAGATTCGAGATTTGGAATCAATGGAAATTGCACTACGAGCAGCAGAAACTGGTCACTTAGTATTCTCTACACTACATACCGAGAGTGCGGCTAAAACAATTGACCGTCTTATAGATATGTATCCAGTAGAAAGACAAAAGCAGGCGTTAAGCCAGTTATCTACAACACTTAAGGCAGTTGTTTCTCAAAGATTGCTACCAAGATCTGATATAAAGGGTCGAATTGGTATGTTTGAGATTATGTTTGTAAACTCAGCTATCGCTAACCTTATCAGAGAAAACAAGATCCCTCAGATTGAGCAGACAATAGAGCTTAATCAGGGTGCAGGTATGATTACAAGAAAAATGTCAATTGATAATCTGCTTGCAAAAGGTCTTATTTCCAGAGAAACAGCTTATGAATATAGCTTTGATGCTGGTAGAAACGAAATGTTTGAGGATAAAAAGCCTATGGCAGCTGGAATGCCAGCAACACCTGGAATGGCTAGACCAGGAATGCCTCCACAAGGAACACCAATGCAACTGCCAGGTAGAAATGCAAATACAATGGGCGGCACTGCTGCTTTCTTGAATAAGAGGAGGTAATTATGCCTAAGTATTATTATGTGGCGGTCAACGAAAAAAACCGTAAATATAAAAACGAAATGGTGGCTGAAAGTGCTGAGGAGGTAAGAAAGAACCTTAGAGCTAGAAGTCTTACTCCACTTTCTGTTGTTGAAGCCAGTAAAAAAGATGAAGAAAAATCCATTTGGGAAATGGAAATCGGTGGAAACAAGGATGTTCACACCTTAAAGCTTAGCAAAAAGAAAATACTTATATTCTTCCATCAGATGGCACTGATGATGCGTTCAGGTATTTCTCTTTCAGTTGCTATGGAAGTAATGATTGATGCAGAAAAAGATAAAAAAATGCGTTCAATCTTGCGTGATATAAGTGTAAACCTATATAATGGTATAACACTATCACGAGCAATGGGTATGTTTAAAACCTTCCCTATACTTTATATTAATATTATTCAAGCTGGTGAAGCAAACGGTAATCTTGATGAATCCTTTGATCAGTGTGCACGTTTGCTTAAGAAAGAAATAGCACTTTCTGGTAAAATCAGATCTGCTATGATGTATCCTGCTTTCTTGTTAGTATTGACAATCGCTTTGATTATCGTAATGAGCGTAGTTGTACTTCCATCATTTAAGGATTTGTTCGTAAGCTTTGGTTCAGACTTACCGGGAATGACCAAAATTACAATGGGTATGTCCGACTTCATTATTAAATGGGGTTGGTTACTAATTATTATAGTAGTGGCACTTGTATTTGGATTAACAACACTACACAAAAAGAGCTACACATTTGCAATGTGGTGCTCAAACCTTGCTATTAAGGTACCGATTATTGGCGAGGTAATCCGTTTAACAAGTGTAGCTAGATTTGCTAATATGTTGGCTACACTAACCGAAAGTGGTGTAAACATACTAGACTCACTTATTCTTTCACGAGATGTAATCGGAAATTTATATATGAAGGATTGCATTTCACAGGTAATTGAAGACGTAAAAATTGGTACACCTATTAATGTATCTATGAACAGATATAAGGATGTATTCGATAGCTTGTTCACTTCAATGGTTCGTGTTGGTGAAGAGAGTGGTCAGTTGTCAGACTCACTTTTGAAAATTGCTGGAATGTTTGAGGAAAAGGCAAACGATGCTACTCAAACAATGACAGATGCAATGACACCTGCAATGACAATTATTATAGCAGGCGTTGTTGGTTTCGTTGTAATTTCTATTGTTACAGCTATGTTTAGTATGTACGATGTTATTGCAGCATAATTTATTGTTTTATTTAAGGTTACAAAATTATCAATTTTAGGAGTGTGAGAAAAATGTCTAAAACGCTAAACTTTAGAAGCAAAAAGGGTATGTCCCTTGCTGTATCATTGGTAATATGTATGTTTTTGATACTTGTTACTGGTAGTATTACAACTGTGGCTATGCTACAGCAAAACGAAACAGGCTCAAACATGAACTCTCGTCAGGCTTATATCTCTGCTAAGAGTGGTCTTGACACAATTAAGGATGCACTTAACGAGAACAAGATTACTTCTTTCCCAGCAGAAGGAAATGAGCAATATTATGTATTCTATTATGATTCAACAGGCTTAGGCTATGAGATAAAATATTCTGAGGAAGCTGCAAGAGCTTGTGCAAAGGAAATTTCTGAAAACGCAACAAAAACTATTGTTGGTGGTGAGGGAACTTACTTTAAAATCCAAAACGAGAATGGTAAGTATAAGGTTACTGCACTTAACGTTACTGGTAAGTATAACTCAAATGTTAGCTTAAACAGAGGTGACCTGTCTTTTGATGCTATAGTTATGAATACATATAAGGTTAAACTAAAGCCATCACCAACAGAGAAACCAACAGATCCACCAACAGACCCACCAACACAAACCACAACTCCACCTGGTACAACAGAACCACCAACGGACCAAGAAACAAAGCCTGTTTCAGGTCTTGGCGGTCAATTCCTAATGGTAGGTCAGCAGACTTGCTTGAATGAAACAGCTCAGCCAGGTAATGGTATGTCAACAGGTATTACCTTGAATAGCTATTCAAAGGACAATAATCAGGTGTTCTACATTCCATATAACGAAAATGGTGATTCAGAATATGCATATTCATACTTCCCTATTGTTTACGATAAAATGGTTAAGTGGACAGCAGAGAATGAGAGAGCAGCTTTGAAAGCATTTAACCAGGGTATCTATTTTCTGGGTGAAGGAAGTGGTCATAAGAATGTCGATGAGTTCTATTCTGCTTATAATGGCGATACTGCTCATACACTAGGAGAGGTATCTTCTATTACACAGAACAAAGACTATAATCCTACATTACATTGTAAATTCTTATGTATTGAAAATAACTTTGTTATTATTTCTGATGAATATGGAAAAGCACCATATATTAAGTATTATGGTACAGACTTTAAGGACACTGATACTAATTCTTATGTTGTAGCTTATATACCTAAGGAAATAAAAATTATGACTGTTGCGACATATTCAGAGCGTCACGATGGTGCTAAGAAGCTACTAAAGGAAATAACAGTTAAAGCAGGCTATTACAGAATTAATACAGGCGAAACATTAGGTGCTCCTATATGTAGTGAGAATACCTGGAATACTCCACTTACAGCAGAAGAGGTAGCTGTATGGGAGAAATTTAATCTCTATCACACAATTGTTAACTACGAAACTACTGGTGAAATTCATAGTGGTTGTCACGAAACTGAATTTCTAGGTAATATAGATGATAAAGTTCACATTGTAAATAACAACGGATCATATAACACTGCTGTCAATCCTTACACAGGTTATTCATCAACATTATATAATTCTTGGGATTACAGCAGTGCAAGAGATGACCAGTATATATTTATTGCACCTAACTTCTCAATAACTCAAAGTGGTTTTTATCATTGGTATTGTGGTAGAGCCTTTAACTTCCAGTGGTTTAGAACATTTGATCTAACTGTTGCCAATGGTGTTAATGTAGTAATGAGTGCACCGAGAATAGTGCTTACAGTTGGTCCAGAAGTAATAGGTACAAATAACCAAATAATAGGTCCAAACGTAGATAAAAATAAGCCTGGTAAAAACATTTATGTTTCAAACAAAATGGTTGAACAGGGTACTGCTACATGGAAATTGTATGGTGATAAGGGTACTGGTGCACCACAGGCAGTAGATATAATGTGTCCTATAGAGATTACTTTTGATGGTGCTCAAACATACAAAATAAGACAGGGTAGATATACAGGAGTTCCATCTGGTCTTGATATATTCTCAGAGGACGGTAAAAACTTCTTTACTACAGCAACACCTGGTGATTTAAATGCCCCTCTAACTGCTAGTGTTGCATATACACCAAGCACTACTTATTCAAAAGCTGTTATGCCTGCAAGCATTAATGCACAGACAACTAAGGCTGCTAAGCTATTCAGCAAGCTAACAAACGGCTTCAGACTTGCTCCAATGTCATATGTTATTAAAGACGATAAAGACGGCACAAAAGATGGTAAGGTAATCATTTCAACCTTTGAAGATCAAGAAACAGTAATATCAAAGGATATTACATCACTTATCTATAACGATGGTGTGAATGATGGTGTTCAGAAGATTCCTGTAGGTAAAATTGTTAGACTACAGAAAGAAATTGACGGAAAACCATACGATTATATTACATTCGATTCTACAGGAGCACCTGGTGAAACTGAGTTCAAAATTCCAGATGTTGCAGGTGTAGAGCTAGATTTGTTAAACCCTGATGGCACAAATATGCTAAGAGCAAGAGCTGGAATGGCTGGAGCAAATTACGATGTTGAGGTTATAACTAATAGCGTTACAATTTTAAAGGAGTACTATTAATTAAGGAGTACTAAAATATGAAAAATCTATTGAAAAAAAAGGCTAAAAAATTCAATAGTAAAAAAGGCTTCACTTTAGTAGAGCTTATAGTAGGTATTATGATTTTGCTAGTTGTAGTAAGTGCCTCTGTGCGAGGCATTACTATAAGCTATCGTTCGGCAATGCTAGGTGCAGCTAAAAATGATGCTCAATCTATTGCACAGCGAAACTGTGATATAATTATGACAGCTATCGTTACAAATGTTGAGAAGACAGCTTTTGTCGATGTATCTGATTTTGATGGTATGTTTACAAGTGCTGATTGCGATTATTTTGATGTAGTATATCAAAGTAAATTTGGTGATTACGATATGCGTATGCACCTTCCAGATGGTGGCTATGACAAGGATCAATATGCAGATGCAAAGAATATAAGAGGTTCTTCTGTTGAGGTAGAGATTCAGCAAAGCCAGGATTTAGCAGCTGCTATATCCTCACCAAGCCCGGACGATGATGGTAAAAAGTATCAGTATTACACCATTGAAATGGTTAACAAAAAAATTGGAACCACTGATTTTAAGGTGTTTTATGTAACTACATATGTTTACTATACTGATAAGGGTTATGTTACCTGTCAGGGTGAAGTAAGCGTATTACCAAAATCTTCTATTTAAGGGGGGGGAATATTGAATAGATTATTAAAAACTAAAGCAATGAAACGCTTGACTAAAAACGTGAAAAGTAAGCGTGGTGCAACACTTGTTGAGCTAATTGCGACAGTAGCTATTCTAACAATAGTAGCTTCCCTTTCGCTTGAGGCAATGTATATAGCAGCAGAAGAGTTCAGACGAGTTGAATCTATATCAGAATGTGAACGTTCTATTTCTTTGTTGCAGGATAACTTGAATCTATATGCTAAAAATGCTACATATATTAAGCTTGTGGATAATAGTGCGTCTGGTAATTTAAATGTTTTTGATGATATGTATGATTATCGTAAAGAGGTTACTTTGAATGCTCCAATTGATTATGATGATTTAGAGGATGCAGAGAATAATTCAAATCATAATTATATATACGTAGTTTTGTATAGAGAACCAGATAATCCATTCACCTATACTCTTGCAAAGTATACCAAAAAAACAAGTGAAATGCCAAAGTGGGAACCAATTGTTTCTATCAGCAATATTAAAGAAATAAACTTTAGCATTAAAAAGCTTCAATCTTCACATAATAGTAATAGCTGGTTATTTGACTATGCTGTTATAGCGCCAACTGAATTTGAAATGCTATACACAAAAGCAAATACATTAAAGGAAGATTCACTGGACACTGATAAGTATAGTAATACTGAGGGTGCTTATTCAGTTATGAGTGGTACAGTTATTAATAACGAAGTTAAAGGTACATCAACCTCTCAACTTAGAATGTGCGAAAATCTACCTGCTACAGCAACAAGAGGTGCGTATGACGGTAGTCGTAATTTCATAGTTATTAAAACAGTTCCTCGAGAAGCTAAATAATTTGAATTAAATAGCTATTTTTTAACGAACAGGTGGTTTTATACCACCTGTTTTGTTGTAACATAATTACTAAAAATAATATTAATATTTCGGTAAAGTTTTTTAAAAAAGTAATATTCCAGTTTGATTTACAGTGTGATATAATATTGAATAGTTATAATGCTTAACTTATGCAAAAAATGTAAAGGAGATATTAATATGAAGCTAGGAAAAAAGACACTTTCTGCTGTTTTATCAATAGCTATGGTTGCATCAATAGCTGTAACATCTTCTGCTGTATCAACCTCAGCTGTTGAAGGTACATCAACTAAAAATGCATCAAGCTTTTCTTGGGATAATGCATCAGTTTATTTCTTGCTTACAGACCGTTTTAACAATGGTGATACAAGCAACGACCATTCATATAACCGTGGTCTTAATCAGGATGGTACTGTAGCAACAGCTTATACTGACGCTGGTTCTTTCCAGGGTGGTGACTTTAAGGGTATTACTGCAAAGATTAAAGAGGGCTACTTTAAAAACCTAGGTGTAAACGCACTTTGGATTTCTGCACCTTACGAGCAGTCACACGGCTACACAGTAGCTACCGAAAGCAAAAAGAGCTTCCCACACTATGGCTACCATGGCTACTATGTACTAGACTATACCTGTACTGACGCTAACTTTGGTACAGTTGAAGAGTTCAAAGAGATGGTAGATACAGCTCACGAGAACGGAATTCGTATAGTAATGGACGTTGTAATGAACCACCCAGGCTATGCAACAATGTATGATATGAATGAATATTCATATGGTGTACTAAATAAGGGCTGGGAAAAGGTATATTACGATTGGACTAATATCAACAGCACCTACTATTCAAAAATCAATTATGATGTAAAGCCAGAAGAATGGGCTAAATGGTGGGGTACTGATTGGATAAGAGCAGGTATTGCAGGCTATACAGCAGAAGACGGCTCTGATGACCTTACAATCGGCATTGATTATCTACCAGACTTCAGAACAGAGTCTACAAAAGAGGTAGATATTCCTGAGCTACTAAAGACAAAGTGGACTAAAGAGGGTACACTAGAAGAGAAGAAGCTTTACATTGATAACTGGTTTAAAGAAACAGGCTATCCAAGAACACCAAGATATTATCAGATTTGCTGGCTATCATCTTGGGTAGAGGAATTTGGTATTGACGGCTTCCGTTGCGATACTGCTAAGCACGTAGAGAAGGAGTCTTGGGGTGCACTAAAAGCAGAGTGTACTAAGGCTTTTGAGTCTTGGAAGACTGCAAACCCTGACAAGGTATTAGATGACAATAATTTCTGGATGACAGGTGAAAACTACGGTATGGCACTTGATCCATCAAGCGATTACTACACAACTGCTGGCTTTGACTCAATGATTAATTTTGAGAACGGTGGTGGCGTACCAAAGCTTGATAAGATTGCTGATACATATCAGAAATATGCTGACCAGATAAATACAAACGATGGCTTTAACGTTATGACATATATTTCATCACATGATGATACAATGGCTAACTATGGTTCAGGCAAGGATATGTACTATCAGGGTACAGCATTCCAGCTACTACCTGGTGCTATTCAGATCTACTATGGTGATGAAACTAACAGACAGAGACTTTCAGCTGTTAAGCTAGAAGACGGTACAAGAATCGGTCTTGAAGACCACGCTTTCAGAAGCTTTATGAACTGGGATTCAATTGATAACGAACAGCTTGCTCATTGGCAGAAGGTTGGTCAGTTCAGAAGCAACCACGTTGCAGTTGGTGCAGGTGCAAATGCTACTATCGAATCAACAGACACTGCTGGTGTTGCATTTACAAGAACCTACAGCAAAGATGGTGTAGAGGACGCAATCGCAGCTGTTATTGCTTCTACTGCTAATACAGATGTTACAATTACAGTTGGTTCTATTTTTGAGGACGGCACAGTTGTAAACAACGCTTATGATAACACACAGGCTACTGTTACAGATGGTAAGGTAACATTCAATAGTGGTGCTCATAACACAATTCTTGTAGAGAAATATGTTGAGCCAACAGAGGAACCAACAGAGGAGCCTACAGAGGAGCCAACAGTACCAACAGAGGAGCCTACAAAGGATGAAAAGCCAACACAGGCACCTACTAATGCTACTGAAAAGGCTACAAGCAACGCAACAAACGCTACAAATGCTACAAACGCAACACAGGCTACTTCAGCAACATCTGCTACAACAGCTACAACTGCTTCAACAACTGCAGGTAATGTTGCTACTGGTAACTCAACATCAGTTGCAGGTTTAATGGCACTACTTGTTGCAGCAGGTGCAACAGTTGTGTTCACAAAGAAAAAGATTAAGGTTACAGAGTAATTTTAGTTAATAAAAAATTCATGAGGCACGCTCATTTGAGCGTGCCTCATACTGTAGAAAACCTCGAAATTCTTGAAAACAGAATTTCGAGGTTTTAGGCTCTATGTCAATAGTTGGGGTAACCCCAAAATAAGAAAAGCGAAAACAGGCAACGGCAACTAAGCTGTTGCCTGTCGCTGATTAGAGAAAATATGTAGAATTCTATTTCTAAAGCGATTGAAGTTACGGTAACCATACGCATTGCGTTTAAGTACCTTTATTTTGTTATTACAGCCTTCAGTGAAACCATTAGTGTATTTAGTGGTGAAAGAATTAAGAATACCATTAATCCAAGTGAGCAAAGTTTTAGCACACTTTTGAAAAGGTTCTATATCACAGACAGAAGCAGAATTAATCCATTTAATTAACTCCTTTTGAGCTTCTTCTCTTGATTTACAACAAATAATATTAAGGAAATCATCTTTGTAGGAATAGGCTCTTGAAAGCGTTGGAGAAGCATATAACATAACGTTAACTTGGTTTTTCTGTTGTTCGTCCAATGAATCAAAATGTTTATTTAAAAGAGATTTAGAACGTTTAAAGTATCTGCGATGAGAAGCATTAAACTTCTTTTGTTCAGATTTTCTAACATTTTCAAAAGCCCACATAACTTGTCTTATCCAATGATATTTATCTACAACATATATAGCTTTTTTAAAGAAAACAGAAGAAATATCAGAGTAAGGCTTCCACATATCAGAAATAAAAATATTAACATCGTTACGTTCATCAGGTGTATATTGACTGAAATAATGAGATAAATAGTGATTTTTTCTAGTTGGTAATATATCTAAAACTATTCCATGCTCAGGGTCTGTTATTATTCCAAGGTATTTCTCATTATCAGCATTACCTTTAAATTCATCTATGGCAATAACGTTGGGAAGCTCTTTGGGTTTTGAGTATGATACTAAATCGAAATATCTAATTATTGTAGAAGTTGAAAGTTTAAGTTCTCTTGCTATGCTTGTAAATGAATAAACTTCTCTTAATTTTTCACACACATATTCAACAAGACGACTTGTTACTCTGTGATAACGAGGCAAAAATGAATTTTCTTCAGCAAATCTTTTGCCACAATGTGGACATCTATATCTTCTTTTTCTGAAATATATTTCTACATTCTTTCCTAATATTGGGATGTCTTTGATTACTTGTCTACGATAGTCGTGTATTGTCCTTGTTGTGGTACTACAACAAGGACAATGTTGCTCTTTTACCTCTAATTTAGCAAATATTTTTAGTGTCCTATCTACTTCTTTTATATTTGTGATAATTAAGTCTTGCAATCCAAATAGTTTTTCTGTAAAATTAATGCAAGGCATATTTTGACCCTCCTAAAATGGTAGTTTAGTCGCTTTTCATTTTACAGGATTTTTTCAAAATATGCCTTACTTTTTTATTAATTTTTTAGGCTCTATTTTTTCTTACCCCAACATTTATTATAGAGCCGGTTTTTAATGTTTGCCCAGAATGGGCAGTAACTCGGTGGTGAAAGTCCACTACAGGCTTGGCAGTAGGAACTGTTAGCTGAGGGCAAGTGCGTCCACCGTGAGGTGGAGTATGAAGTAAGCCTAAGGCAAACTCTTGGTCTGACG